>JAISKY010000113.1 GCA_031260745.1 Oscillospiraceae bacterium | reverse complement strand
AAATAGTATAAATTACTTACTTTAGAGGTTTCTATGAGCATTTACTTCATTGACTATGAAAACGTAGGCGCCGCCGGCCTACAAGGTATCAATCGGCTGAAAGAGGGCGACCAGGTTATCATTTTCCACGGAATGAATTCCGGCTCTATCAGCTTTGACTTGCACTTGCAGATTTTCTCAAGCGCGGCGACCGTGGAATACATCAGAACGGGAAAAAGCGCGAAGAATTATCTCGACTTCCAACTCGCGACCTACTTAGGGTATCAAATCTCCGCGTCAAACGCGTCGGAGTACATTATCGTCAGCCGCGACGCGGGCTTTGACAGCGTAATCGACTTCTGGAATCGTCGGGGCGGACGGCTTACCTTCCGCCGTCAGGGTACAGTGGGAATCGCTCCGGCTAGTACGATTAATGTCGTTAAGACCGGACCGGTTACGACTGCCGAGCTTAGCGCGTCTGTCGCCGCGCCAACGCCCGCTCCGGCTCACGCCGCGGTTGTTCCGGTTGCCACCGTTACGCCAGAGGTAATCGCGGAACCTGTCGTTGAACTTACTCCCGTACCCGCGCCGGAACCTGTCGTTGAGCCTACTCCCGAGCCGGAACCGGTAATCGACGCTCCTGTCATCGCGCCGGAACCGGTTGCTCCGACTAAGCCTAAGCGCGCTCCGGCGAAAGCAAAAGCTCCCGCTAAGGTTGAAGTTGCGCCTGTCGCCGAAACTCCGAAAAAAACCGCCAAACCGAGAACTAAAAAAGCCGCCGCCGAGACGCCGATAGCGGAAACTCCGGCAACAGTTCCTGTTGCGGCTGTTGCAACCTCCGCGCCCGCGGTAGCCGTGGAAACCGAGGGTCGCAAGAAACTTCCGGGCGAATACAAAAAGCGTATTATCGAAAACCTAAAGGGCTACAAACTGCACGTCAGAGGTTTCAGCATTATATACGCTTTGATGATGAAATACGCCGATGTTAACGAGTTCAAAGCAGCTCTCGCGAACGCTTTCCAAGGTAAGGACGGAGAAATCTTCGAGCTTATCAGCGACACCTACGCCGTCTACCGCGCCTCACTCGCTTAGAGTAGAGCAGAGAGTAGAAATCAGAGAGCAGAGTAACCTAATCGTTATCTCTGCTCTCTGATTTCTACTCTCTGCTCTAATATTCTAGTATTTCCGTTCGCAAAGCGGAGATATTACGCACTCTCCGCATTTGGGCTTTCGAGCGGGACAGACCGCTCTGCCGTGCAACACTAAGCGGTGGCAAAAATCCGACTGCTTCTCGGGAGGGATAATCGCCGCCAGGTCAAGCTCCACCTTGTAAGGCTCTTTCGATTCGGTGAAACCCATTCGGTTCGCGAGCCTAATGCAATGCGTGTCCGTAACAACGGCGGGCTTATGATACACATCGCCGAGTATTATATTCGCGGTCTTGCGTCCGACTCCGGGCAGTTTCAGGAGTTCCTCCATAGTGTCCGGCACAACGCCGCCGTATGTATCAATCAACATTCCGGAGCATAGCACCAAATCCTTAGCCTTAGCGTGATAAAATCCGCAGCTATGAATAATTTGCTCCACATCTTCGATTTTCGCCGAAGCTAACGCCGCAAGCGTAGGGTAACGCTCAAAAAGTACGGGAGTAACCATATTGACGCGCTCATCGGTACACTGAGCCGCTAACCGCGTTGAAAACAACAGTTGCCACGGCTCCGCATAGTCAAGCGAACACAGCGCCTCCGGGTACTCCCGCTCCAACAATTCTACAATTTGTAACGCTCTTTCTTTCATACCGCTTTTCTCTCCTTTTTATTCTCGCTATCTTTACCTACTAAAACGCTTACTCCGCGGATTTCAGGGAATCTACCATATTTATCCGGGTGAGCCCGCGCCGCATTACCCAATGCACAATCTCCGCCGAAACAAGCGTTATCACAACGCTTAAACCGTAGCTCAACGGAGTTATCGCGCCGCGCAGAAACATAATGTTGTCAACTTCGGCGGTAACGATGACATACTGTGTCAGGAAAATTCCGCCTACAAGCCCCAAAAGCATTCCAAATACAGTCAATACGCGGCTTTCGCGATACACATACCGGCGTACCTCAACCTCGTAGAAGCCCAAAACTTTCAGCGTTGCGAGTTCCCGTATACGCTCGGTTATGTTTATGTTCGTCAGGTTGTAAAGCACAACGAACGCAAGCGCGGTAGCAGAGCCGATTATTATCCAGACAAGCGTGTCCATACTTTTCAACATATCCGCGACTGTACTGCGGAACACGGAAATGTCTAGCGCGGACAGCACGTTATCGACCGTAAGAATAGACGTAAGAATGTTTTCGCGCTCAAAATCGCCGTTAAACTTCAATAACACGCCGTCGTATTCCGGCGCGTCGCCTAACTCACGCTCGTATGTTTCGGGTGAAATATAAATGATGTGACCGACGTAGTTTTCCGAAATGCCCGCAACGGTAAGCGAAGCCTTGCGGTTACCGCCGTCCGTGCGGATAGTGCTGATTGTAACAGTGTCGCCGACAGAGATTTTCAGCCACTCCGCGAGCTTTTCCGTGATTATTACGCTGCCCGGTTTCAGCGTCAGTTCCTCGTTGGAGCGTACGTTGTTAAACCGTATAAATTTGGAAACGGAATCTAAATCTTCGGGTATCATTAGGTTTATTTCGAGCGTCGTCGAAGTGACTTTATCGCTGACCGCGTCAATTTGAATTTTCCGGTAGTACAACGCGGAGCAATCCAAACCCGCGAGAGTTTCGTTTAGTTCGCTGTCGTCAAATCCGGTGGACGCGTCGCGCAATGTAACTTCCGCGTCCTGAAGATTTATCGCGTCAAACTGCCTTACCGCTACGCCAGTTATTGAGTTACGCAGTCCGAACCCCGTCAGAAGCAAAGCGGTACAACCCATCACTCCGATTAGCGTCATAAACAGTCTGCTTTTATTGAGGAAAATATTACGCGCAGTAACTTTATGCGAAAATTTCAGACGCCGCCATATAAATGTTATTCGTTCCAAAAGCACTCTGGCGCCAATTTTCGGAGCTTTCGGACGCATTAACGCCGCCGACATCTCGCGTAGATTTCCTCGGCACGCTATATACGTCGGTATTACCGTACTTAAAACCGCCGCCGCGAACGTATTAACTATTATCCAAACATTGCCGCCAAGCTCCACGGCGGGCAGTCTGTACATTATTTTATACGCGTCCCAAATCGTGACCGGGAATACGAGAATCCCCGCCGCGATTCCGATAATCGCTCCGGTAACGCTCGCGGCGGTTGCGTACAGCATAAACTTAAACATAATTTGTCCGCGCCGAAAACCCAGCGCCTTAATAACGCCGATTTGAGTCCGCTGTTCTTCGACCATACGCGTCATTGTCGTCAGGCAGACCAATGCCGACACAAGAAAGAAAAATACGGGAATAGTCAGCGCAAGCGCGTTTATCCGACCCGCGTCCGAACCGAAGCCGTCATAACCGGGGTTAGATTTGCGGTCGTAGACATACCACGTCGGAACCTTGACTTCGGCAAGTTCCGCGTAACCGTCGGCGATTTCGTTCTCCGCTTTCGCGAACTCAATATCCGCGTCGCGAAGTCCGGTTTCGTATTTTGCTCTGCCGTCCGCGATTTCCTGTTCGCTGTCCTCAATCTTTTTCCACCCCTCGTCAATCGCTGTTAAACCGTCGGTATATTGCTTTCTAGCCGTGTTAAGCGCGGTCTTTTGCGCGGCAAGTTCCGTTTGAGCCTCGGTTAATTGTTCCGGCGTAAGGAGCATTTCGTATTGCGCGAGTTTATTTTCAGCGTCGTTAATGGCTCTTTGTCCGTCCGCTATTTTGATGCGCGCCGCTTCAAGTTCAAGCGCGTTAGCTTCAAGTTCCGCTTTGCCGTCCGCGATTTCCTGTTCTCCGTCGTCAAGTTTCTGCTTCGCGTCAGCAAGCTCCGAGTACGCTTTTTCGCGTTCCTCACTAAGCGTATTCTCCGCGTCTGTCAATTCCGCCAGCGCGTCGTTATATACTCTGTCGTACCATATTTGCGCGCGAGTTTCGGCGAAATCTTCAAGCGCGGTAACGCCGCCGCCGATAAGGTCTTTATACTCGTCCGAAAACGACGAAAGTTCTCCCTTGTCCGCCGCTACGACAAATAGCTCGGTATACACCGAAATGTCGAACGCGCTTTCGCCGACATACATATAATTCAACAGCGAACCGCTTCCGATGTCAGTACCGCCCAGGAAGTTAGTAATATAAAGCGGCGACTGCACTATACCGACTACGGTAAATTCCCGAGTCGCCAGCATATCCAATGTTTCGGACTTATTTTCGTCAGTTATTGTAATAATGTCGCCTATATTCGCGGCAATTTCTTCCCGGAACGTCGCGCTGCCGATAAGGCACTCGCCGTCGTTCTCAATCCCCCGCCCCGCAATAAAAATCAAATCGTTAATTGATTTTTCCTCGGCATCAGACGCGATAGCGTGAAGTCTTACCGCGCCGCCGCCGCTCGGAGCGGATACTAATACGTCAGCGCGGTACGCCGGTTTGACATACTCCGTAAGCGGCAATTCCCGCAACGCTTCAACGTCGGCTTCGTCAAACCCTACGCTTGATAAGAGCCGATAGTCCATAAGCGCGGAATCTTTATAGTATTTGTCCGCGGTGTTTTCCATATCCGGCGCGGTAGCTCTAAGTCCGCAAAATACAAACGCTCCGAGCGCTGTAATTATGACAATTGCCAAAAACCGCGAAACCGACGAGAATATGTCGCGGTAAATATTTTTCCATAATGATTTAGTCACCACTCAATCTCCTCCGGCTGAATGGGTTCATCGTTAATCGTAACGCTTCTTATCCCGCCGTTACGCATTTTAACAACGCGTTTCGCCATTTGCGTAATCGCGGCGTTGTGCGTTATAAGCATAACGGTCATACCGTCGCTTCCGCTGAAGTCAAGCAGTAACCTCAATATCTGTTTGCCGGTTTCATCGTCAAGCGCGCCTGTCGGCTCGTCGCATAACATAAGTTTCGGATTCTTCGCAAGCGCGCGGGCGATTGAAACGCGCTGCTGCTCCCCGCCCGACAATTGCGCGGGAAAGTGGTTCATACGCTCTTTCAGCCCGACTTTTTCAAGCGTTTCAGCGGCATTTAACGGGTTTTTGCATATTTCTGCCGCAAGCTCGACGTTTTCCAGCGCGGTAAGGTTAGGCACCAAGTTGTAAAACTGAAACACAAATCCTATGTCAAAGCGTCGATAGGAAGTCAGACGCTTTTGCGAGTACCCCGATATGACTTCGCCGTCCACTCGTATTATTCCGTCCGAACAGGTGTCCATACCGCCGAGCAGATTGAGCAGCGTCGTCTTACCCGCTCCGCTTTGCCCGACAACTACGCAAAACTCACCTTTATCGGTAATAAAATTAACATCGCGCAGAGCCGGTGTTTCCACCTCTCCGGTTTTATAAGTTTTAGAGACATTTTCAAGTTCAATAAAATGCGGCATATTCAGCTCCTTTTTGCGCTGTTCATAATATTTACAAACAGAATAATATTATAGCACAAAATACCGCTCCTTGCAAGAGCAACATCGTCTTTCGGCTTACCGCAAATGTAAATTTTTATCTTTCGGAGATTTTTTGCTGCTACCATATCATCTATATCACAGCAAGACGATACAGACCCTCAGAGTTTACTTTTGCGTCTTTATTATCAAGTAACGTCTGCATAAACCAATTGAAGTTCAGGCGTACCATCTCGCGCATACGGCGTTCTACGGAATTAGCTCCGGGCAGAACGTCAGCGGAGTTTACCGTTTCGCGGTAACGGGAGTTTACGAACTCTGCCGCGTTAATATTATAGTCAGGACGTAAAAACTCCGAGCGGTATTCGGTTGACTGCGCCCACGGAAACCCTTCACCCGCGCGAATCGTCGGGTCGCGATACCACGGATAGCCCGCGAAAATTTCGTCCGCGCATTCGCCGCTCAGCGCAACCGTAGCGTGTTTTTTTATCTCGCGGCAAAACAACAGCAGAGAAGAATCAACATCAGCCATTCCGGGTAGGTCGCGAGCGTCAACCGCGTCGTACAACGCGTCGGCAAGCTCGGTCGAGTTAAGCAATATCCGGTGATTTGTCGAACCGTTTCCAATATAATCATTCATCTTGACGACGTAATCCGAGTCGCTGTTAGGCTGGAATTTTCCGGGAATAAAATACTTGTCGTTGTTTACGTAATCCACGGTGAACGTATGAAGCTCCGGAAGTTTCAGCGACGCGACACTGGAAATGGTCGAGCTGTCAAGTCCTCCGGATAAGAACGTACAAATCGGCACGTCGCTGACTAACTGGCGGGTTATAGCGTCCAAAACAAGCGCGCGAACCTTTTCGACGGTTTGGCTGAACGTGTCGCGGTGTTCGCGGTCTGTAAGCGACCAGTAATTTCGGATTTGAATTTCTCCGCCGCCGACATATCCGCAATAACCTGGTTTTAGCTCGCTGATGTGTTTGAATACTCCGCAACCGGGAGTTCTGCCGGGCGCAAGCAGGATTAGCTCCGCGATACCGTCTCCGTCGATTTCCGGTTCAACTCCGAGCGCAAGCAACGCTTTGATTTCCGAGCCGAATATAAACGCGCCGCCGCGAAGCGAGTAAAAAAACGGTTTTACTCCGATTCGGTCGCGGGCAATAAACAAACGCTTCGCTTTTCGCTCCCATATCGCGAACGCGAATATGCCGTTAAAGTGTTCGACACACTTGTCGCTCCACTCCGCGTAGGCGTGAAGCAAAACCTCGGTGTCGGAACGCTCCGTAAATATATGCCCCAAAGCGGTAAGTTCCGCTCTAAGTTCCGGAGTGTTGTAAAGCTCGCCGTTGTATACGAGTATGTAATCCTCGCCTCCGAAACGCAATTTCATCGGCTGAAGTCCGTTTTCTACGTCAACTACCGCAAGCCGAGTATGTATAAGCGTACAGGTTTCATCAGACCACACTCCGCGCTGGTCAGGACCTCTGCGAGCCAGTGACTCGTAACACCGCGCTATGTTCAATTTTTTGCTGCCGTTAATTGCTCCCGCGATTCCGCACATATATTATCCCTCCATACATTCTAAGCTAGACCATCATATTCCTAAACTTTGATTTGTGTGAGCGACTAAAAAGTAACGCGATAATAACCGGCGCAGTACCTAATAACCGCGCCGGTATTCCTGATATTTACGCTTACGCGTTTTTAGGTATACGTATCGTCAGCAAGGTCGCCGCCGCGTCGCTGTCGTCCTGAGTATACTCGGCGGCGATTCCCGATTTTTTCAGCATATCAAGCCCGTGCGAAATCGTATTGATAAATATCCGCAAATCCTTGATAACAAACCGACGTTCCCCAAGTACGGAGCGTTTGCGAGGTTCCTCCGGCGGCGGGCTTGTCCCGCTGTCGTTCTCCGGCTCTGTATCCGGGTTTAGTGTCATCTCGACCAACGTCTCGGTTTCGGCGACTGTCAGCCGGTCGCTTGCCGCCTTTTTGATAACCTCCGTACGGTCATCGTTATTCTCAAGTTTGAGCAGCGCTCTGGCGTGACGCTCCGAAAGCGCGGACTCGCGAAGTATGTACAAAATCTCCGGCGAAAGTTTCAGTATCCTAAGCTTGTTGGCAATGGCCGACTGCGACTTACCGAGTTTTTTTGCGACTTCGTCCTGAGTAAAACTGTACGTCTTAATCAGGCGTAAAATTCCCTCGGCTTCGTCGATGTAGTCAAGGTCGCGCCGCTGAAGATTCTCCACAAGCGCGAGTATAGAGCTTTCGCACATATCAGCCTCGCAAAGCAAGCACGGAACAATCGCAAGTCCCGCCATTCGCGCCGCTCTAAGGCGGCGTTCTCCCGCTATAAGCTCAAATTCACCGCCTTTCTTACGTACGCTAATCGGCTGAATAATTCCGTATTGTTTTACGCTTTCCGATAGCTCCCGCATAGAGTCCGGCTCGAAGTACCGCCTGGGTTGCATAGGATTCGGACGAATTTTGTCAACCCGTATATTTAACACTTTCTGACGCATAAATAATCACCTCGGATAATATTGTATCACCCGAATTATGTGAAGTAAGATGAATAATGTCGTTGACATAAATATTTTTTATGTCAAATTATATGACACAAAAAAGCTCAATAAGAAAAAATGAGTTGCCGATATGGCAACTCATTTTTCATAGTATTAA
>JAISKY010000085.1 GCA_031260745.1 Oscillospiraceae bacterium | reverse complement strand
CATCAAGCGCATCGCAGACTTTCAGTATAACATCTGTATACACATTTTCTCCCTTGCCGAGCTTTGCGATTGACGTGGTGCTTATGCCGGACACACGTTTCAAATCAGTTTTGTTCATCCCTTTATCAATCAATAGTTTCCATAGCTTGTTGTAATTCAGCGTCCTTGCAGGCATCGCGACACCTCTTCTCTTAATGAAATCAGTATCTGAAATGATACTTTGATAGTATAACATATAATTTGAGAGAAGTCAATAGATATTTTGAAAACTCAAAAATAATATTTACCTCAACGGGAACGATGCGTGAAGTTTCAAAAAGTTCGTTGACACCCCTTGACAAAGTGGCGGCAAAGGACTGCTTTTCTACGGCAATGTCATTATACCCTTTGTTGACCGTTTCCCGAAAGACACCGGGGAACTCTACGGCATTATGACGTCGAAACCCTCTGAAATGGAGAGTGTCGTATGAGCGAGCTATGCCCAATATCACTAAAGACCGCGCAACAGTTTGTAAATGAACACCACAGACACAATTCGTCGCCGCAAGGTCATAAATTCTCTATCGGGCTGATGGAGGGCGAGCGGTTAATAGGTGTTGTGATAGTTGGACGACCCATCGCAAGAAAGCAAGATGACGGCTATACAGCGGAAATTACACGCTGTTGTGTACTCGACAATCAGCGTAACGCCAGCAGCAAGCTGTATGGCGCGGCTATTCGCGCGGCGAAAGCTATGGGTTATCGTCGCGTTATCACTTATACATTGCCGGAGGAAAGCGGAGCAAGCCTAAAAGCTGTCGGTTTCACCTTAGACGGCTTGACGGCGGCGAACGCGAAAGGTTGGAATATGCCCGGCAGACCGCGCAAAACGCCGGAGAAATATCCAATCAGCAGTAAAAACCGTTGGATAAAGCGTCTTTATGAAAAGAGCGTGAACGTATGAATACTACCGGTAATGCGGAACCTTACAAATCCGGCGCGGATATGTGGAGCGAATACAAGCTGAGATACGGCGATGACGCAACCGGTATATGCAATCGTTATCTTGATATGCAACTCTTTAATAAGGACCCGGAGGAAATCCGGTTTTGCAAAGAGTTATATGCGGCAATGCCGGCAGAACCCATATTATATGTTTTGAAAGAAAAAGAGAACGATATTGGTATTACACATCAGGAGGTGCAAGAGATGCCTGAAATGACGGAAACCACAGCGGGTATGCCGGAACTAAAGACATTTGAAGTCAGTATAACCGAAACATTGCAAATGAACGTCACGGTAGAGGCATACGACAGCCGTGACGCGGAGCAGATTGTCACGGATAGATGGAATGAATCGAAATATATCCTTGACGCGGATAACTTTATCGGCGCGGATTTCGTCGCTACGGAAACAGCGCCGGAACGCGACTATACAAAACAACCGGAAACCGGAGGAAATGACGCAATGAACAGCGATAATATAAGCGCTCCGACGCGCGATGAAACCGCTGAAATGACCCAAAACGGAAGTGTTCCGTTCGCGGAAAACGAATATGTGAAGGGGCTGTACACACTGCTCCGGGAAAACGGCAGGGACACAACGGGACTTTCCGCTCTGCTCGGGTACTGCGAGGGTATTCAGGACTTACTTAAAAGCGCTGAGGACAGATTCGCGCAGATGAACTCACAGCTTGACGACATAAAAGAAATCCAGAATAATCCGCTCAAAGCGGCGCTCCGAAGCTCAGTCAGAGCGCAGGAGGAAAAAATAGCGGAGGTCAGTAAGCGGCTTGCCGAGATGAAAGCGAGCATAATTGAGGGCTGCAAGAACGTCGTTGCCGCTTTTAAGAATACCGGTGTTTCCGCGCTGAATAATATCGCGTCATTTTTCAATATTAAGTCTGGCTTACAGGATATAAAACGCGATATTAACCATAGCATAGTTGACTGTGTGAATACCATCAACAAAATCGACAGGTTCTCGCGTGAATATCACGAAACAGGCCGCCACCTGAAAAATATGGCGCGTATAGCGGTAGGCAGACAGCCGGTATCGAAAAAGAAAGCGGCGGGTAAACTGGCGAGAATTATCAGCGCGCCGTACCGCGCAGAAAAAGCCGGGTTGCTTAAAATCAAAAAAACAGTCAACGCGGCGATTATGAAACTTGAACAGCTTGAATTTACCGCGTCGGTGAAGCAGGCGGAACGGGAAATTAAGCCAATGTTATCGGAGCGGCTTAAAACCAATTTAGAACGCGTTGAGCGTGAGAGAACCGAGCTTGCGCCGGGACGCTCCGTTAGAGTTGCGGAAAGATGAATAAACGCGGTAAGAAACTGAAATCGCGTGACAGACTCACGCGCAAAATGACAAAGGACGGACTGGTAGAACGTAACGTAGTTTCGGGCGAGGAAACACGGATAAGCAAACGCGAGGCAGACCTGGATTTACGCGGAGATTTGAAAAAAGACATAGCGCGTCGTGAAACCTTGTCCCAACTTGGTACAAGGTCAGGGAAAAAGCCGAAAAGAGTTAAGCAAGTGAATCCGCCGTCGCCGGATATTCAAATACGAGCCGAGCCGGAATCAGTCAATAAGGATATTGAGCCGCGGCAGGACGTAGCGCCGGAAATCCCGTATTATCATAAATCATCACTGTCGGAAAAAGTCGATTCCGCAGGATTTACACAGGATTCCCCGCCATCTGAAATGCCGGCGCAAACAGTCAGTTCAGATTTTTCCGAACGAGCTGAAGAACCGGAACGCTCAAATGCAGGACCCGTCGATAAACCCGCCGTAAAGCTGAAACCGAATAAGCCGGACAAACTGAAATTCACAGCGGACGAAACCGCGCCGGAAACACCTAAGCTCAAGGCTGAGCGTAAGCTCGCCAAAGCGCAAAGGCAAGCCGACCGCGCCGAATCCAAGCTGGAAAAAGCGAAACTACCCTCAAAAAAGAAAATCCGCTCAAAACGCGTGTTTGACGAACAGAGCGGTAAATCCAAGCGGAAACTGTATTTTGAGCGCGAAGTCAAATCACAGTCCGAACATATCAGGGGCGCGTTACCGCTCCGTCCGGTTAAAGCGGCGGGAAACGCGGCGATAGCTTACGGACACCGGAAACTGAATCAGACGGAGCAGGAAAATACCGCGGTGGAGGCGGCGCACAAAATCGAAACCACCGCAGAGGGCGCGGTTCGGTCCGCGTTGCGTTACCATAAGACCGCGCCGTATCGTAAGGTTGAGCGTCTGAAACGGAAATCGAAACGGAAATCAATCAATCTGTCATATCGTAAGGCAGTCGCCGACAATCCTAAGCTACAAAGCAATGCGTTGGCACGGTTCGCGCAGAAACGGAAAATAAAAAAAGATTACGCGAAAGCCGCCCGCGAAGTTCAAAAAGCGGCGCAACGCGCTAAAAAAGTGGGTTCCGCGGTCGGTAACGCCGCAAAAGCCGTTGCAGGCGTTATTAAGCGGCACCCTGTCGCCGCGATTACGGTAATAATGGTTATCTTGTTTGTGTTTGCAATAATGTCACTGCTCGGAATGTTCTCCGGCATAGGCAGCGGCGGGTTAGGCGGTATATTGTCCGCATCGTATCTGGCGGAGGACGCGGATATTGATAATGCCGAACTCGTCTATACCGAGTGGGAAACGGATTTGCAGATGAAAATAGCGAACACGGAGAACTCCCGTCCCGGCTATGACGAATACCGATATAATATCGGAGAGATTTCACACAATCCGTTTGAATTAATGGCGTACCTGACGGCGAAGTATCAGAATTTCACCTATGACGCTATCGCGCCGGAATTAGCCGCTCTGTTCGGCGAGCAGTACACGCTGACAGTTACGCCGGACGTTGAAGTTCGGTACGCGGACCCGTATGACGCGGATAACGACGGTGATTTTGAACCTTACGACCGGACCGTACTTACCGTAAGGCTGACGTCGAAGTCTTTTACCGACATAGTAACCGCGCGTATGGACGGTGACGAAACCGAACGGTACGGAATACTTATGCAGTCAAAAGGCTCACGGCAGTATATCGCGAATCCGCTCGGCTTTGAGTGGCTGTCACGCGTAACTGACTTTTACGGTTGGAGGATAAACCCCGCAAGCGGAGATAAGAGCATACATTACGGAGTAGATATTGCTGTTCCGGCAGGTACGGAAATCCACGCCGGTCAGGACGGAGTTGTCACTACTGCGGCGTATGACGCGGGCGGTTACGGTTACTATGTCGTCATTGAGGACGACAAGACCGGGAACAACGGCAGCGTACTGGTTTCAAAGTACGCATACTGCGGCGAATTACTTGTAACCGCGGGACAGAGCGTTAAAACCGGCGAAGTTATAGCCAAATCCGGCAGTTCCGGCAACGCCGCGAGTCCGCGCCTGCATTTAGAAGTTATTAAGAACGGTCGGTATCTGAACCCGCTGTATTTTGCGGACACAGGCAGTATCAGCTTTATTCCCGCTTACGGTAACGCGTCGCCGATGGGCGACGGCACTTACGCCGCGTTACTTGCCGAAGCTGAGAAATATCTCGGCTATCCCTATGTGTGGGGCGGCTCCGTCCCGGCTACGAGTTTCGATTGCAGCGGGTACGTTTCGTGGGTACTGACCCATTCCGGCGTCAAGAATGTCGGGCGGCTCGGCGCGACTTCGCTGTTTAACATCTGTATTCCCGTTGCGCCGGGTGACGCGCAGCCGGGCGACCTTGTGTTTTTTCAGGGTACATACTCAACCGTTTTTCCGGTAACGCACGTCGGAATATATGTTGGCGTAATAAACGGCGTTCCGACAATGCTCCATTGCGGAAACCCGATTCAGTACACCCGGATTGATACCGCATACTGGCAAAATCATTTTTACAGCTACGGACGAATAACATAGACGCGAAATCAGGAGGAAATATATGGAGAACATAACAAATCCCAAAATAGAAAAAGTCAGGGCTGAACTCGATAAGGCGAAGTCAAGGCTTACGCACTACCAGTCAAAAGTACGCGAACTTGAGCGGCAAAAGACAGAGCTTGAAGATGAACATATTGTCGCATTGTTCCGCGACGAGAATTTAAGCGTTGAATTCCTCGCGCTGCTCCGGGAGCGGACTGTACCGGAACCAGTAATAACACCTGCGCGTGAGAAAATTAAGGAGGAAAAGCTATATGGCGCTTTTGAAAACTAAACTGCCGCTCTTATTCGCGCTTGTAATCTGCGTAGCCGCGCTGTTTTTATCCGGCATAACGGCATACGCCTATGCCGACGGGTCTGCCGAAACACTTTCTGTGGACGAGGTTTGGCTGACCGGAGATATTCTGCATATCGCGGTGACAGACAAGACTACGGGCGATACGCAGACGCTTGAACTGAATTTGAGCGACTACGCAAAGAGCGGCGACGAGTTAGTGACTATTCAGGCTGCCGATAATGACGGAAATACGTCGAACGTCATTCAATTCAGGAATCCATATTATGATGAACAATCGGCAAATGGCGGTGAATCTGCGGAGCAGTCCGAATCGTCTGTACCTGACGGAACGGACGGACTCCGACCGTTCACCTATGACGGCACCGGCGAGGTAGTGGATAACGCCGCGGACGGCGACGGCAAAGAGTTCTTCTCAATCTCTACCGAGGACGGCAACGTATTTTATCTAATAGTTGACCGTCAGCGCACAACGGACAATGTGTATTTCCTGAACGCGGTGACTGAGGACGACTTGGTTTCACTTGCCAAACCGGGCGACGGACAGCGTGACGCTGTACCAACTGACGGACAAAGCGTAACTCCCGTTCCCGCGCCGACTGACGTGCCGGAAGTTATGCCTGTACCAACTCCCGCGCCTGTTGAAAAGACCGGGGCCGGGACAATTGTATTCATAATACTGGCGGTTATAGCGGTTGGCGGCGCGGGTTATTACTTCAAAATAGTCAGACCCGGACGCAATGAACAAGATACCGGAGATTACGGCGGTGAGCCGGAGGACGAAGATAACGACGATACGGAGGACGAGGACGAATGAAACGAATTATTTCGGTATTACTGTTGGTTTTTATCCTTATTTCAGCGTCAATGCCGCTGCTTGCTTTTGCGGCCGGAACAGATAACGCGCCCGACGCGCCCGCGCCTGCCGGCAAGCCGTCTAACGTAACGATTACTGTCGTTATGCCGGCGCCTGAACCAACCCCGGCTGCTGTTGCTGAACCGGCGAATCCCGTTATTGTAAAAGTATACCCTGTTGACGTTTCGGAAACCCGCGAGAACGGCGGGTGGCAGATTGTCAAAACCTACGAACTCGGCGCGAACGAGAAACCGGAGGATATTCCGCGCGACTCGTTTGTGCGGGATAACAGGACATACACGCTCACGGACATAACACGCCGCGAAACCGCGACCGCGGATACCCGAGAGCGGACGGAAACGGTGACGGTAACTACCGATACAAAGGAGCTTGAATCTATACTTCCGCTGCTCGCGCCTACTATGGACTATACCGACGATAACGGGTTCATTGGCGTATTGACGCTTGACGTCGCAAGTATCAAAGTAGAGGAAGCGGGAACAACAACGAGCGGATTCACAATGACTACTACGCGCGAATATCCGCGGTTATCAAGCGCCGATACCTCGCTTTTGCCTAAGACCGTCACAGAACGCGGTTCGACCTACTTACTCGCAAGCGTTGACTGGAAAGCGGGTAATACCGTCGCGGTAGATTACAACGCGCTCCCGGAGTATTATACTGCCGTCGCGACTTATACGACTTCCGGCTACAAAACCTCCGTCACCGGGTATAATACGACCGCCGAATACAAAGGTACTTTGGCGAAACTGTCACAGGGTAAGACTATCTATACGGCGTACTTTTCAGGCGCGGAAATCCTGCCGGAACGCATACCGCTTGAAATAATAGACGAATCAGCGGAACAGCCCGCCGAGTTATCCGAACAATCGTCTGTTGCAACTGATGATGATGCTACGCAGACTGCCGTTACGGAGCGCGATACCGCCGTTGAAAACAACGGGAACGGCGGCGCGTGGCTGATACTTATGCCCTTTTTAGGGATAGCCTGCGGTATTGCCTCTTATTATCTCAAAAACAAATATGCGAAAAAGGAGAAAATAACAAATGAAAAAACTGATAAGCCTGCTGTTAGCGTTGACGCTGACGGCGGCGACAAGCGTGACGCTTGACCCGATGTTGGCGCTGGCGAGTGATTACACTTTCGGCACGGGAGCGGACACTCTCGGCGGGTTCGGAGGTTCGACAAGCTATGACGCCAGCGTGACGCCAGATCCTATGAGTGAGAACATTCGCAGGAACAAGGACGCGGCGGCGCTACCGCCGCCCTACGGAGTGTTCAGCGGCAATATTCCCACCGAGCCGAGCAGTCCGTACCACGACAATCTGCCCTCCGGCGGGTTCGTCCCGCAAGACCAAGACTTGCCGCCTTTTGGCGGCGAGGATTACGCTTCGGGTAGTAGCAACGTAACGCTTTTGCCCTCAACGTCACAGACTGCCGCATTGAACACCATACCTTTATATTATGATGACGGCAGTATCGGTACGCTGTACATTGAGAAAATCAATAAGACAATTAAAGTGTACGAGGGTGAGAGTTTAGATAATCTGGCGAAAGGCGCGGGACACTTCGCGTCCACCTCCGCGTGGGACGGCAACGTCGGGTTGGCGGGTCACAATCGCGGCGGCGCGGCGTATTTCAGTTTCGTTAAGGATTTAGTGGACGGCGATACTCTGACGTATACGACGAAATACGGAACACGGACTTACGTTGTATATTCTAAGACGCGGATTGACGAATATGACAACTCCGCGCTCGTATGGTCTGCCGCGAACGAGCTAACCTTATTAACCTGCGTCGCTAACGTACCCGAACTCCGTTACTGCGTCAAAGCGCGCCAACTCGCTTAGCTGAATCTTTTTTCACGAAATAAGAAAAAAAGACTTGACAAAACCACAAGTGTGCGCTATAATTAGATAGTAAACTATATTTAGCAATCACAAGGAGATTTCATTATGAAAAAGTCAGTCAGTTTTATCGCGGGGTTCGCGCTCGGAGCGCTTATCTTCGGAGGAACGGCGGCATTTGCGGTCGTTGGCATTACGGCGAATATTTCAACGCAGAAAATCTACGTTAACGGCGCGGAATCGCCTATGACCGCTTACAGCATAGGTGATAACAACTACGTCCGGTTACGCGACGTCGGAAAAGCGGTTGATTTCGGCGTAACCTACGACAGCGTAACTAATAGCGTTATAATCGACACCACAACGCCGTATGTAGATGAATTACCCTCTCTTGACACCGGCGCCACGCCGGCGTTCCCGTACAAGCTCGGAGATACTCCGACTAAAGCTGACTCGCAGTCAGACTGGACGTTCGCGCTACCGGATAATGACTTTAATCGTCAGTTCAGTTTCCTTAATTCCCTGTGGGTAGGCGGGTGCAATTGGTATACGGAGGGACGGTTCCACGAAGTCACCGGAGTTTATTGGGAGGACTGCTTAGGCGATGATGTCGGCAATCACGGCAGTACGAAAGATTATTTGTATCTTACCCAAAAGCACCCGGAGCAGCTTGACGCTATCACGGATATGAACGACATTCGCAGTCAGTCAATCGCGCTGTACTACTACCCCGAATTGGGCCACGGTCATCAGGTATTCGTGGAGTTCGTGGAGCGTGACGTTAACGGAAAGCCCGTAAATGTGTACTATACGCAGGCTAACGGCTACCTTTCCGCGAACAATCAGTTTGACGAGGGTATTGACGGTATCGTTCAGGTAAAGACATTTGACGAGTTTATAATAGACTGCATCGGATTCATAGCGTTGAAAGCAAACGCTTAGAAATTTCACAATCCCCGCAAGAGGTTCTGATTAAAATCAGAGCCTCTTATTTTTTTTTGCCCGAAAGGAACATTAATGAGAAAACTAATAGCAATAATCCTGTCGGCTGTTATGTTTATAAGCATAACAGCCGAAATCGCGCTTGCCGCGAACTCGCTTGAAGAAGCGATGGAAAAGGTAAGCCTTTACAAAAAGAGCGACGAGCATATCCGATATATTTCCCCGTATGGCACGGAAGCGGAGGACTTCTACGCTATCTTTGTCGTTCACAGAGCCGACGACGGTACGGAGTTACCCGCGTACTGCATAAACCCCAATAAGAAAGGCGTTGGCGGCAGTACCGGCATTGTAACGATGGACGTCGATATTGATAGTCCCATAACCGACCACGCTCAAGGGTTGCATATACTGGGCGCAATCGCGAACGGCTACCCTAACAAAACCCCAACCGAGCTGGGCTTGCAATCGGAATACGAAGCGTTTTCCGCGACCAAATACGCGATTTGGATAATGATAACGACCGCGGAAACCTACAAAAACCCGAATAACTGGCAGATAAACGCCGCAAGCTCTGACCCCGCGGCTTGTCAAAGGGTATTAGACGCTATGCGGCAGATATACGCCGCGGGTATGGCGACCACAACCGCGCCGACCAGCGTTAAAGCTACGGCAATGTGGGGAAAATCATACAACGAGGAAACTCAGGACTATGTTGTCACCACATACAAAGTAGAGGTTGAACCTACGCCAACGCCAACACCTACACCACCGATTGTCAGTGACCCCCCGCCCGTATCCGGCGGTTTGAAGATTTTGAAGTATGATAATGTTACCAGCTTTCTCGTACCCGGCGCGTTGTTTGAAGTACGCGGCATTGACCCGACTAACAATACAATCCTGTTTCAGGTACAGGCAAGCGCGGGAGCGGCTTTGCCCGGAGTGGAGAACGGCGCGATAGTGGAAACCTCTAACGGACAAATCAGCGTTAGGGGTCTACCGCTGGGTAAATACCAGATAACCGAATTGTCGCCGCCGCCGAATTATGATGTATCTCCTAATGACTTGAATCCTAAGATTGTGGAGGTTCAGGCGGAGTCAGACGCGTCGGTCTATCCGCAGGCGATTTTCCGGAACAATCCGTTCGGGAGATTGTTGCTCACCAAAATTGACGCTGTTACCGGAGCGAAAGTACCCGGAATATGGCTCCGAATCCGTAATCCAATAACCGGCTTCGACGTGACCCGCCAGACTAACAGCGGCGGTATAATAGAGTTAGGCGATTTACCGCAGGGCAATTACGAGGTCAGCGAGGTAAATTCGGGGAGCGATTACGAGCTTTCCGATAAGGTTTTGGTAGTCCCTATCCGCTGGGGCGAAGTCAGCGAGGCGGTTTTCAATAACGAACCTCACACAAGCCTTGAATTATCGAAAATCAGCGCAAAGACTAACACGCCCGTAGCGGGCGCGGTGTTCAAGTTGACCGAGCTATCGACCGGAGCGGAGTGGATGCTGACCACGCTATCGGACGGCAGAGCGGTACAGAACAATATCCCTGCCGGAAACTATACCGTTCAGGAGATTTTTGTACCGGAACCGTTAATTTTAGACACTACCGTTGTTAATATACAAGTTGATAACAACAAAGTGAACAAGTTCACGTTCAAGAACGACTCTAAACCGACTGTAACGCTCGAAAAATATGACGAAAAGACCGGAGAGTTAATCGGCGGAGCGGAGTTCCGTTTGGAACAGCTTGACGGCGTTTACCAGACCGAGTTTATGCTAGACACAAGCGGCAAGCGAACCTTTACCGTGAACCCCGGAACGTACAGATTTACGGAGATTGCCGCGCCGTGGGGCTATCTTATCGCGACTGAAAGTAAAGAGTTCGCGGTGTGACCAAACGACGATATTGTTATCAAGTTTGATAACCGTCTGCGTCCGGTTTTGCGGATTATGAAAGTTGACGCTGTTACCGGAGAACCGCTTCCGAACGCGGAGTTCCGGTTAGCAAAGGTTGAGGACGCGACCGTTTCCGAGTACATCACAGACG
>JAISKY010000050.1 GCA_031260745.1 Oscillospiraceae bacterium | reverse complement strand
TCGGCGAAGTCTACGTTGTAGAAAAGCCCCGCCATTGTTGCGTATTTCGTAACGTCTGTCGGCCATTTCTCGATGTGATATCCGAGTAATCCGACGAGGATTGCCGCGTACTCAATCACTGTGATGTCGCGGTACACTCCGGCAGCCCGCGGAGCTAGACGCGGAGCGGGTCCGGACGAAATACGCAGCCCGCGTTTCCGAGTGTTTTTGTCCGAAAACGGACTGTTTTTTGCGGTCATCTGCTTTCTGAGGAATTTGTCACTTGACAAGCTTGCCGTAAAGTGCTAATATATGTTTATGTGCTGAGTGCGGGCGCCGGGGCGGGGCTTTTACAAATACTTATTAGGGTGAGCCACAATGAAAGTTGTTTTACAGAATCTGTCGAAAGTCTTTCCGAACCGAAGTAAGAAGGGGCTGGCTGATGTAATAGCGGTCAACGATTTCACCTTTGAAATCCCCGACGGAAAACTTGTCGGCTTACTCGGTCCCTCCGGCTGCGGAAAGAGTACTACGCTCAATCTCATATGCGGGCTGCAAACGCCTACCGGCGGGAAAATATTCTTCGGCGATGACGATGTTACGAATCTTCCTCCGGAGAATAGAGGCGTGGGACTTGTGTTTCAGAACTACGCGCTTTATCCTCATCTGAGCGTACAGCAGAATATACTGTTCCCGCTGCAAAATCTAAAAGGCGCGGACAAGCTGTCAAAGTCTGAAATGCTCGCAAAAGCCCGGGAAGCCGCGGGACTTGTGCAAATTGACGAACTGATGAGCCGCAAACCAAGCGAATTGTCCGGAGGTCAGCAGCAGCGAGTTGCCATAGCGCGCGCTTTGGTCAAAATGCCGCGCATACTGCTACTTGATGAGCCGCTTTCTAATCTTGACGCACGGCTGCGGCTCCAGACACGCGAGGAACTAAGACGTATTCAACGTGAAACGCGCATTACCACAGTTTTCGTAACTCACGACCAAGAGGAAGCAATGAGCATTTCCGACATTATCGTCGTTATGAGGAGCGGGGTTGCCGAACAAATCGGAGAGCCGCAGGAAGTCTACGACAATCCCGTGAATCTTTTTGTGGCGAAATTTCTGGGCTCTCCTCCTATCAACGTATTCAGCGGAAAAGTTGCGGACGGTTCGCTTTTTATCGGTGAGGACGCGGTTCTCAACATAAGCGGCGTTCAAAATCAAGAGGTATTTGTCGGCGTACGTCCCGAGGGTTTCGTATTGGACAAAGCCGGACCGCTTCGCTGTAAACTAAGCCGCGTAGAGGTTATGGGACGCGACGTCAGTATAATCTCAACCCACGGCGCTTCCGTTAATCCGATTGTGCGCTCAATTATCAACGCGGAAAGCGCGGAGAATTTTAGTACTGCGGAAGTCCGCTTTGCCGTAAAACCCGCTAAAGTGTTTGTATTCAATAAAGAAACCGAAGAGCGCGTATTTTTTGAGGTCCGCTGATATGGACAAGAGAAATAACAAGGGTTGGCTGTTCCTTTTGCCGGCGGTACTGTTTTTGGGGTTCTTTATGGTGTACCCTCTTGTTGATGTGTTTATTTATTCATTCGAGGAGGGTTACAATTCAGCTTCGCAGACGTTTTTCGGCGTCGGCGCGTATAATTATTCGTATGTTCTGCACGACCCCTATTTCTTGCAGGCGGTAAAGAACACCTTTATTTTGGTGATTATTACAGTTCCCGTTTCTACCGGAGTTGCGCTGCTTATTTCCGCCGGTCTGAATTCTGTCAAAAAGCTGAATAAATTGTTTCAAACGATATATTTTTTGCCTTATGTTACAAACACGCTGGCTGTCGGATTGGTGTTTATGATTTTATTCAAAAAGACGGCATACTCGGACGGTTTAATAAACCTTTTTATTGAGCTATTCGGCGGCAGTTCAGTCGATTTTATCAGCGGACCGTATTGGGCGAAGATGTTCGTTCTTTGCTTCTATACGATATGGGTTGTAATGCCGTTTAAGGTGCTGATACTGACGAGCGCTCTCGCGTCCGTCAATCCGCAGTATTATAACGCGGCAAAGGTGGACGGCACATCAAAGCTTAGAACGTTTACTAAAATTACGCTCCCGATGATTTCGCCTATGCTTTTTTATTTGATTATCACCGCCTTTATCGGCGCGTTCAAAGCGTACAGTGATGCCGTGGCCTTATTCGGCACCGATTTGAACGCGGCTGAAATGAATACTATTGTCGGATATATCTATGATATGCTTTACGGCAACAGCGGCGGTTATCCGTCTTTCGCGTCAGCCGCGGCGATAGTATTGCTGGTCATTGTATTGACGATTACCTGTATCAACTCGCTGATAAGCAAGAAGTATATTTACTATTAAGAGGGCGGAAATATGACAAATTACACGGACTTCGTAAGAAAAAGCAGGTCCGCAGGTTCCCGCAAAGCCGCCGGACGCGTAGTCATTTACGCTTTGCTGACGCTTTGGGCGCTTATGGTGTTGTTCCCTTTTTATTGGATGCTGCTGTCCTCCGTAAAAAGCTACGGAGCGTACAATTCGGAATTTATACCGGCGTTTTTCACTTTGTCGCCGACATTAGAGAACTATGTATCGGCGTTTACAGCAGTACCTCTCGGCAGATATTTTGTTAATACGCTTATATTTACCGTCGTTACTACCGCGGTAATGCTGGTTGTGACGGTATTTGCGGCGTTTGCGTTTGCGCGGCTTAATTTCAGGGGTAAGAACGCCGCGTTTCTGCTTTTCCTCGCGCTTATGATGATACCTAATGAGTTAGTAATCGTCACGAACTTTGTGACTATTACTAAGCTTGATATGCGCAATAGCTTTCCGGGGCTGATACTGCCGTCGGTTACTTCGGTTTTCTATATCTATCTGTTAAAGGAAAATTTAGCGCAGATACCGGACGAACTGTATTTGGCGGCAAAAGTTGACGGAACGTCCGACCTGAAATATTTGTTCAAAGTTATGATACCTATCTGCAAACCTACGATAATAACTATCGTTATTCTGAAAGTCATAGAGTGCTGGAATTCGTTTGTTTGGCCGCGGCTTATTACCGACGACGCCGATTATTTTCTCGTTTCCAACGGGATTCAGGAGATACGCGAGAATGGCTTCGGACGTGAGAACATACCCGCGATGATGGCTGCGGTAGTAGTGATTTCCGTGCCGCTGATAGTATTGTTTCTGATTTTCCGCAAGAAAGTAATGGCGGGCGTATCACGCGGAGGGACGAAAGGATGAGGAGAATACTATCAGTGTTTTTGCTTGTTTTTATGTTCGCCGCATTGCCTGCGCTTTCCGCTTGTCACGGGTCGCGTGGACTAAGCGAATTTGAGCTGCCCGATAGTTTTGACACGTCAAAGGACTACGAAATCACGTTTTGGGCAAAAAACGACTCTAACAAAACGCAAACGGATATTTATAAGAAAACAATAGCTGATTTTGAAGCGTTATACCCGAATGTTACCGTGAATCTGCGTTTATATACAGATTACGGCAAAATTTACAACGATGTTATTACGAATCTTTCGACTAATACTACGCCTAATGTCTGCATAACTTATCCTGACCATATCGCTACTTATCTGACCGGTACGAACACCGTTGTACCGCTTGACGCTTTGTTTTCCGACGAGAAATACGGACTTGGCGGGAGTGAAGTGCGGTTCAGTTCTCCCAAACGTTCGGAGATAGTTCCGAAGTTTTTGGATGAGTGTTCGATTGACGGATTTTACTACGCGATACCCTTTATGCGTTCGACGGAAGCGTGCTACGTAAATAAAACCCTTGTCGAAGCTTTGGGCTATACGCTCCCCGAGGTTCTTACGTGGGATTTCGTTTGGGAAGTCTCCGAAGCTGCGACAGCAAAGGCGGAGGACGGCACATTTCTGGCAAACGGACAAAATGTAATGATTCCCTTTATTTACAAGTCAACTGATAATATGATGATTCAGCTGCTTCGGCAGAAAAACGCGGAGTATTCAACCGATACGGGGGGAATCCGGTTGTTTAATGACGTAACTGCGGAACTTCTGTACACAATAGCCGAACATACGGAAAGCGGGGCTTTCTCAACGTTCAAGGTTTCGAGTTATCCCGGAAATTTTCTTAACTCCGGTCAGTGCGTATTCGCTATCGACTCCACAGCCGGTGCGGCGTGGATGGGTGCGGACGCTCCGCTGTCCGATATTGACGAGGCTAAACGCGTGAGCTTTGAAACAGCGGTAATGCCGATACCGCAGTTTGATACCGGAAACCCTCAAATGCTGTCGCAGGGTCCGTCGGTTTGCGTATTCAACAAAGACAATCCGCAGGAAGTTTTGGTGTCGTGGCTTTTTGCTCAGTTTCTTCTGACCGACGAGGTTCAGATAGCTTATTCCGAGACGGAAGGCTATGTTCCGGTCACGCTGAAAGCTCGCAATTCTGACGTATACCGCGACTATCTGTCACGAAGCGGCGAGAACAACACGACTTACTACGCCGTAAAGATAAAAGCCTCGGAACTGTTGCTTGATAATATAGACAATACGTTTATCACTCCGGTTTTTAACGGTTCAATCTCTCTCCGCGACGCAACCGGGCAGCTTATTGAGAATACGGTAAAATCAGTCAAACGCAAAGAGACCGTAGACTCGTCATACATTGAGAAGCTTTACCGCGATGTAAGCGCGCTGTACCGCTTAGAGCAGCTCGGCGGCGAAAGCGCCGCAAACTCGGCGGGAGGAGCCGATTTAGGTGAACTTCCCGAAACTGCGCGGATTCTGCTCACGTCCTTGCTGGCAGTGTGGGTGCTGATAGCGCTGTACGTGCTGGTCTCGGCGGTAAAGAGGAAGAAATCAAAAAAAGTTTAGTTTCCCTATTGACTTCTCGGCATAAACTGGTATAATGTATGTGTACATATTAACAAACTTTTAACAAGGGGAAGAGTAATGAAAAAAATTCTTACGCTGCTTATGGCACTAACGCTGGTGCTTGCCTTTGCCGGCTGTTCCGCTGACAAAAGCGGCGAAAGCGGCACTGCTGCTGCCGACACTAAATCCGAGGGAGTTATGACCTATGCCGAATACGACGCGGCTGCGCTTGACTCCGAAGTTGTAATCGAAACATACGTTCAGGCTAAACAGTCGTGGTGGGAAGATAAAGCCACCGTCTATACCCAAGATAAAGACGGCGCGTACTTCCTTTACGAGCTTGCCTGTTCCGAAGCCGACTACGCAAAGCTTGTAAAGGGAACCAAAATCAAGGTTACAGGTTATAAAGCGGAGTGGTCCGGCGAAGTCGAAGTCATTGACGCAACCTTCGAAATTTTAGACGGCAGCTTTGTCGCCGCCGCGAAAGACGTTACGTCACTTCTGGGAACCGACACGCTGATAGACAGCCAGAACGAATTTGTATCGTTCAAGGGTCTTACTGTCGAGGCTGCCGGTAAGGACGAAAGCGGAGCGGACGTTGCGTTCCTGTACAAATACGACGGTGCGGGGCAAGACGGCGACGACCTGTATTTCAATGTGTCGCTCGACGGAAAAACCTACACATTTACAGTTGAGTCGTATCTGTGCGATAAAACCACTGATGTTTACGCTGCTGTAAAGAACCTGAAAATCGGCGACAAAATTGATGCGGAAGGTTTCCTGTACTGGTACGAAGGAGCGAATCCTCACATCACGGCTGTGACCCCGGCAAAATAAAGCATAACCGTTCGGCTGTGTTTTTGACGTTTTGAGCCGGCTTTATTGAGACCTGAAGTCTCGGTAAAGCCGGTTTTGCGAATCCGGTGCGAGTCCGAAGTAAAAAAGCTTCTCCCGCGAAATTTGCTCGGGGTGCGACATATCCGGGTATCTCTAACTATTGTGTAATGAGGCTTGACAACCCGCTCGGATTAGTGTATAATAAGTCGTGTGTGTTGCCTCCGTAGTTAAATGGATATAATAACTCCCTCCTAAGGAGTAGTTCTGGGTTCGATTCCCGGCGGGGGTGCCACTCTCAACCCCTGCTATAAACAGTACGTTTATAGCAGGGGTTATAATCAGCTGAGAAAATGTGCTTTGCTCATTGACACGTAATATTCGCCGGTAAAGATATAGTTGAAAATTGCTGTAAAAATATTAACAAAGAAAAATTTGTGTAATATAAGTTGAAGCGGTTCAAGACAAAAAGCAAATCCTCACAAGTTCAGAGCCCGTAAGGATTTGCCATTGATCCGAGTGGCGAGACTTGAACTCACGGCCTCTTGACCCCCAGCTGCGTCAAGACCATTTTTCGGTTAGCAGTCTTTCACTATAATTCTGTATAGATGTAGTGATATAGGGCATTTACAATTAGCAATCAATTTTCACCAAAAGAGTAAAAAGTTCAACTTTTAAGAAATCTGTTAGAACAGTGTTAGAACAAAACTCACCATTACAACCAACTAACACAGTACACAATAAGCATAGTTACTAATTACAAAGTAGGAACTAGCGATGTCATATAAAAGGAAAGGCACAACACAATATAAGAAGAGGGATATAGTAAAATTTGACGGACTTATTTCAGTACCAGATATTTCAAACCTTACAGGTA
>JAISKY010000174.1 GCA_031260745.1 Oscillospiraceae bacterium | reverse complement strand
AATCATAAGCGAGTGCAAACGATGGCGCTCCGTAACCGCCGCGTTCAGGAACCGGGCAATCGCGCTAACCTCGCGCCGCTCCGGTTCAGTGCGTGTAAATCTCATATATATGCCCTCTTTCATAATAATTGTTAACGCTTATTATCTATAATATCGTCAAGAAACCCGCGTATCGCGTCTACTATAGCGCGCCAGTTCGGGTCGATTGCCATTTCGTGGCATATATCCGGGAAAATCACCGGCTCGGAACCGTAATATTCGGCGGTAGCTTTGAATTCGTCAGAGCTGAACAGATAATCCAGACTGCCGCCCGCGACCAGTACCGGAGGTTGACCTCCGAACTTCGGCTCGCGGTAAATCCGCCCGAACGCGATTTGCAGAGCGGCGCATAACGACTCGCGGCTCATAGATTCGGCGAATTTCTTAGCCGAGTCCGCGTCAAGGTAATTACAGCATTTGGATTTCATCAGACCGGGTATTCTGCGAACTCCAAGTACCGCGAACGCCGACAAAGCGGGGTTTGACGAGCCTAACAACCTGAATATGACTTTGCCCTTACACGCTCGACGAGCGTTACGCTCGCTTCGTGGCACTGACGCCAACAGTACCGCGCCTGACGCATCGTTAGGGTGAAGCTCGATATACCGTTGGATAATCGCGCCGCCCATTGAATGTCCGATAAGCACGGGTTTACGTCCGCTTAGTCCGCTAAGCGCGATTTCCAAGTCGCGCACATAGTCGTTGAACGAGTGCAAATGCGTCCTGAACAAACCGGCTCCGCCGCTTCCGCCGTGACCGCGCAAGCTAAGCGCGAAGCACGGAAAGCCCTCGGAACTGAAATACTCGACAAAGTTATCCCAAATCCAGGCTCCGCCGCACATTCCGTGGACGAACACAAGCAAAGGCTTACCCGGCTCACCCTCCAGATATTGAGTTTCTAAATTGTATGTTTTTCGTTTCATACCCCACCGTAATTTTTTATCTATATATAACCTATTATATCACTAAAAAAACCAAAAAGCAACCGGGAGTATAAATAATAAAAAACGGGCGGTCTAAAACCGCCCGCTACGAATAAGCTCCTATTGCGTTTCTTCGCTGTTTCTTGCGTCCTTAAAACACTTTATCAAATCGGCTATTACCGCGACTTCCTTGTTCGTCAGTCCGTTGATATTTATAGTAGAATTAGCATCCATACCTAAAAGATAGTCGGTAGACACGTTAAATATTTTTGAAAGCTCAACGATAGACGATGTTGACGGAATAACAAGCCCCATCTCCCAACCGTTGACCCCTGAACGTGTCAACCCAAGTTTGCGAGCTAACTCCGCTTGCGTCAGCCCGCTTTTTTCTCTCAGTAATTTTATCTTTTCCGCCAATGAATATAATTCCTTAGTCAAGTTTAATCACATCCCTTAACTTAATCATACACTTACCAAATAGATATATCACTATCAAAATGATTTTTTTGCTTGACAAACTTTGAGTTTTGTGTATAATTATAAACATCGGGATTGAAATTAAATCAAAAAAGGAGAAATAAGAAAATGTCGGAAAACGAAGCGAGCAGAAAAAAGTTCTGTAAACATTGCGGAGCGGAAATTGACTATGAAGCCGTTATCTGTACAAAGTGCGGAAAACAGGTAGAAGAATTGAAGTCTGCGGCTCCTCAAGCGGCTCCGCAAGTGGTAATCAACAACAGCAATTCCAATGTAAACAGCAACACAAACATCAATGGCAATGGCAGAGGACGCGAGAAAAACAAATGGGTTGCGGTGTGCCTTTGCTTGTTCCTCGGCTTTTTGGGCGCGCATAAATTCTATGAGGGCAAAATCGGAATGGGTATTTTGTACATATTCACCGGAGGGCTGTTTGTAATTGGTGTTATCATAGACTTAATTGCGTTGCTGTTCAAACCCAACCCTTACTACGTATAACTGTAAAACAAAGACCGACCTTACAAGCGATACGCGTGCAACGCGGTATTGCGTGACGCGCAACCCCCGACTAGCTCTATCAAGGCTAATCGGGGGGCTTGGAATGGAATAGTACGGCGGTTTGCCGGCTAATCTTCTATTTTGTCTAACAGAGCTTGTACGCGCTCCGCAAGGCGAGGGTACCGCTCCAAAGTTTGCGGAGTAACCGACCCGGCGGCGGCTTGAGCTTCACGCAAAGTTTCCTCGTCGCCGCGCAAATCGGCGATTTTAAGCTCCGGCAATCCGTGCTGACGATTGCCGAAGAACTCGCCGGGTCCGCGAAACCGCAAATCAGCCTCCGCGATTTTGAAGCCGTCGGTGGTGGCGCAAAACGCTTTCAGACGCTTTATGGTTTCTTCGTTGCCGCCGCCGCAAAACATAACGCAATAGCTTTGGTGCGCTCCGCGTCCTACTCTGCCGCGAAGCTGGTGAAGCTGACTAAGCCCGAACCGCTCCGCGTTCTCAATGACAATCAACGCGGCGTTAGGAACGTCCATTCCGACCTCAACGACGGTAGTGCTGACAAGAACGTCAATCTCGCCGGAGGCGAAATCCGCCATAATCCGCTCTTTCTCGGCTGACTTCATACGCCCGTGAAGCGGAGAAACCTTACATTTACCCTTCAGCAAACCTTGCAGTTTATCGGCGTAGTTCAGTACGGATTTCATCTCCATCGTTGAGCTGTCCTCAATCGCGGGGCAGATGACGTAGACCTGACGACCCACTCCGACAAGTTTTTCTATGTTTTTGTTCACTTTACCGCGATAATTCTCGTTTGTAAGCGACGTTATTATCTCCTGCCGACCCGGCGGCAATTCGTCGATTATCGACACGTCCAAATCGCCGTAAATAACTACCGCCAGCGTTCTAGGAATCGGCGTAGCCGACATAACCAAAGTATGCGGCCGCTCCGCGCCCTTAGCGTTAAGCGCGCCGCGTTGAGCTACTCCGAATCTGTGCTGTTCGTCCGTAACCGTCAGCGCGAGCTTAAAAAACTCCGTGCCTTTGCTAATCAGTGCGTGAGTTCCCACGGCAAGTCTGGCTTCGCCGGAGCGCAGTAACCGCTTCGCGTCAGCTTTCTCCTTTGCGTTCATTCCTCCGCGCAATAGCACGGTACGTATTCCGAACGGGCTTAACCACTTAGACAGCGTAGCGTAATGCTGTTCCGCGAGTATCTCCGTCGGAGCCATATACGCCGCCTGATAACCCGCAAGGCATACTCTCCAAATTAACGCGGCGGCGACCATCGTCTTACCGGAGCCAACGTCGCCCTGTACAAGACGATTCATCTTCTTGCCGGAGGTAATATCCGCGTCCGCGTCCGCGACGGCGCGTATCTGCGCCGAGGTCGGAGTAAACGGCAGTAAGCGGTAAAATTCCCCGTAGTCCGCTTCGCCGGGCAGTCTGAACGCGGACGAACTATCGTTGCGGCTTCGCAATACCGACAACGCCAGTAATATAAAGAAAAACTCGTCGAAAACCAAACGTCGGCGGGCTTTTTGCAAAAGCTCGTTATTTTCCGGGAAATGAATGTTCTTAATCGCAAGGTCCAGCGGCAGTAAGTCGTATTTTTCAAGTATCTCCAGCGGCAAATGGTCTGTAAGTTCACCGCGCTTAACGCAGTCCAACGCTTTTTCGACGAGTCCTAACAGAATTTTTTGGGAAACCGCCGACGTAGCGCGATAAACCGGAATAATCGCGCCAACGCGCTCATACTCCGGGTTCGCCAGCGATACGAATCCGTTTTCACGCTTGACCTTGCCGTAAAACGCGCATTCCTGTCCGATTGCGAATTTGTTGCGCATATATTCTTGATTGAAATATGTTACCGTGAATTTTCCCGTGTCGTCCGCGACATTAAACTTTACTAAGTCCATACCCTTGCGAACAAACGAATACCGCGGATTTTCAAGTACAATCCCAGTTAGGCAGACGCTGTCGCCGTCCTCCGCGTCAAAGACGTCCACGAATTTGGTTCTATCCTCGTATCTGTGCGGATAGTGGTTCAAAGCGTCGCGTAAGGTAAAAATTCCAAGTTTCGCCAAGCCCGAAGCGCGCTGTTTAGCGATACCCGGAATCTGCGTCACCGGAGTTGAAAGACTGTACTCACTCATTTAGATTTACTCCTGCGGCTCGGTTGGTTCGTCAATGATTTCATCGTCGTCGGTATCGTCAGCGACTTCGGCTTCATCGACAACCGCGTCGTCGTCGGCTTCGCTGTCTTCCGCTTCCGGGTCAGTTTCGTAATCGCCGTTTTCAATCTCGCCGTCGCCGTTTTCATCTTCCGGCTCCGGTTCAGGCTCAATCTCCGATTTCCATTTGTTGTTCATTCGCAAGATAAGCAGCGCGTCCTTAGAATACGGATACTTGAAATCCAAAGTTACGATTTTTCGCAGACTAACCATATTCGGGTACGCCGTAATCGAGATTTCCGGCATTATCGGGTAAAAAACCAAATCGGACTCAATACGCTCCGTAACGTAGGTGTTTATCGCGGACTCCGTCAATTGTGTGGTCGCCGCCTGAAACGTAATTTGCGGCTCAAAACTCTCCAGCGCGTTATCTATCCTGTTGTAAATTTCCGCGATGTCAAGCAGTTGAACCTCCGCGATTTCCTCCTGAGTACGCTTATAGTATATGTGAAGCTCAAACTCGTAGTACGTCAGGAACAGTCTGGGTTGAGTCGGGCTGATATAGTCAACGGAGAAAGCTCCCAACGGAGTTTCGCGTACGATGTAATTTATAGCCTTAGATATGTCGTCCTCGACAGTACCGGCGTAATTCTTGGTACGAATTGTACCCTCGGTTTTATATTCAAAAATCAGATTTTCCAAAGCTCCGCACATTCCGGAGTAATTTCGCACCTCCTGAATGTCACTGTCCGGAATCGTTTCGTAGTAGCCCGCGTCATAGTCCTGCTCCACATAGTATTCCCTGTTAAACACCGCTGAACACGACGACAATGTCAAAGCGGAAAGCAAAACGCAAGCCGCGGAGCTTATGATTTTGCCGCGCTTCGCTCCGGGTTTAATTGTCATAGATTTTATCAAAGCCAAGTCCAAGGACCTCCTTAGTTTCGGTTACGATGACAAACGCGTTCGCGTCGGCGCCCCTGACAATGTTTTTTAGCTCAAGAATCTGACCGCGTTTAATCGCGACCATTAGTATCTCCTTATCCGCGCCGGAGTAAGTACCCTCGCCCTTCAGAACCGTCGCTCCGCGCTTTAGTTTTACGTTAATCTCGCGTCCGATTTCGTCGCACGAGTCGCTGATTATATACACGAGCTTACCGTAGTTGAAGCCGTACATCACTACGTCAATTAAATACGACGACACCACCATCGACATCGCGGCGTAAAGAGCGCGCTCGTAGTCGCTGAACAACACCGCGTAAGCTCCGACGATTACGACGTTCATCGCGAGCAAAATCTGACCGATGTTGAAGTCCTGCCGCCATCGCCGCACTAACCTCGCGATTATGTCAGTACCTCCGGTAGTCGCTCCGCTCCCTAACGCGATGCCCATCCCGATACCGTCAATCGCGCCTCCGGCGATTGCGGCAAGCAAAGTATCGTCCGTAAGCGGTCTGGCGTACGGTTCTAACAGGTCAATCATCACCGAAATAAAAACCGTAGCCAACAGACTGTCAAACATAAATTTCAGCCCGAGTTTCCTAAATCCCGCTATGAATATAGGGATATTCAGGATAATAATCGCCGCGCCTACCGGAAACCCGCTCAGTATATTGACGATAAGAGAAATTCCGGTTACTCCGCCGCTGACAAGCGACGCGGGATAGAGGAAGAACGAAAACCCTATCGCGTACACCGCGGAACCTACGATTAATTTAATATAATTGATAAAGTGTTTCATAACCCCTATTATATGTAATTTTTCAGAAAAAGGCAAGAAAAATTTTATCAGAGTAAAAAGCGGCGCGCTCCGGTATGGTTTTTCCGGCTCGATAATGTTTACGTTCTAAC
>JAISKY010000247.1 GCA_031260745.1 Oscillospiraceae bacterium | reverse complement strand
GTAGCGGAATTATACGCGATTCACTCAATTGACGATTTATGTCGTTTTGAGTTTGTGAAGATGCTTGAACACAACATTTTCATTAAGAAATGCCAAAATTGCGGGCAGTTTTTCATTCCCAATAATAGACAGGACGCGGAATATTGCGACCGCCCGTTTGCCGACACAAAGCGAAAATGCAACGAAATCGGCGCGATGCTCCGATACGAGAAAAAGTCGCGGAGAACCCGATTTGGGAGGTCTACAAGCGGAATTATAGGCGGCAGAACTCCCGAACCCGCGTGAAAAAGTTGACTCAAACCGAGTTCCTGCAATGGTCGAGTGAAGCCGCTCAAAAACGCGACGAGTGTTTGGCGGGAACGCTTCCGTTCGACGATTACGTCGTGTGGTTGGAGCAAGGACGAATCCGCAAACCTCGCAGCAAAAAGCAAGAGAACGCCGATTAGGCGTCCTCTTGTGAGCGCGGATTTTCAGTTGTAGACCAGTTCCGCGAGAATTATCTCGCGAGCCTGTTCCTCGTCCTTGATTGTGTCTAACCGCGTCTGCGCTGCTTTGTCAATTTCTCTCAAATGAGGGTACAGTTCCTCTCGAAGTAACAACCGACTGTAAGTTTTCGGGCGCCACTCTTTGAGATATGCTTTTCGCATACGACCGTACCGTCCGAGCGGCGGCGCGTCAGGCGGGTCGGATAATTTGAGATTCGGCAGATAGTAGTCGCCGACGAGCGAAAAACAGATACCGTTTTCGTCCATAAAACAGTCCTCCCTGTGAGTTTGAAAATTCGGTTGTTTACGCTGTTGTCGCTGAAATTCTGCTTATGACAGCGGCGAAACAACCGCAAAAACCGCCGCCATAAACACTTAAAACGCTATATTCCCACCTCCCCGAATCGCCGCAATCCCTCGCCACAAGCGGATTTGCCGCCTATTAAAATAAGGTAGTTGAAAAACTACCTTATCAGTATAGAACAAAAGTAGATTCTGTGACATAGCGGTAGATGTAGACTTCGGGGTTGTCGTTACCTCTGCGCTCAACTCTGCCGCCGCGTTGTTCCAAGTCACGCGGCCGCCACGGCACATCTAAATCGTGCGTTGCAATTAGCAGATTCTGGATATTTGTGCCTGCCCCCATCATACTCGTACTGCCGAGAATTACGCGGATAGCTCCAACCCGCACCTTTGCGAACATATCCGTCCTCTGCATTTCGTTCTTTGCTTCGTGGATAAACGCTATTTCGTTTCTGGGTATGCCTTTTGCAATCAACTTCGCTCTGATGTCGTCATAGACGTCGGAAAAGTGATTTTCGTCAACAACAAACTCACCGTCAACTTCGGTCATCTCGATAGGTTTATCCTTGCCCTTAGGCGTGGATAAGTCGCAGAATATAATCTGCGTCAGGCGTTTGTCTTTGGTTTCGTTCCAGATACGATACACATTGTCCGCGCAGGCGTTTACCTTGCTACCCTCAAAGTCCGGTAGCATAGGATTAACAATACGCTGGTCGAGCGCGATTTTCCGCCCGTCGTTAGTAATCAGCAGCATATTATCTTCGGACTGGTCAACTATACGGCTCCGGATTTTCTCCGCTCGTTCCGCAAGACCCTTAATCATTTCCGTTTGCATATCGCTGGGTTTACTGACGATAGTCTGGTAATTCACTTTAGGCGTCGGCAGTTTGAGCATATCCTTTGTCTGAATATCTGCAACCTCGCGAAATAAATTCATAAGTTCCGGCAAATTATAAAAACTGGAAAATCTTGTTTTCATTCGATACCCGGAACCCTCCGGAGCAAGCTCCATAGCTGTGACCGTTTCACCGAATGTACTCGCCCATTTGTCGAAATGTTCCAAACCGCGATTAACCAACGCGTCATATTGCAGATACCTCTGCATTGTGAACATCTCCGAGAGAGAATTACTTATTGGAGTTCCGGTAGCGAATACTACGCCGCGATTATGGGTACGTTCGTCAAGATACCGTGTTTTCATAAACAAGTCGCTCGCCTTTTGAGCCTCCGTCTGCTGAACTCCGCTCACGTTACGCATCTTCGTCACGAGGTAAAGATTTTTGAATAGGTCCGCTTCGTCAACAAAGAGCAAATCAATCCCTAAGTCCTCGAACGTGACAAGACTGTCCTTGCGTGACTGGTCGTTAAGCCGCTCTAACTTTACTTCAAGCAATTTGTGACTTTTCTCCATTTGCTTGATGGTGAACCGCTCGCCTTTTTCCTCTTTAACCTCCGCGATTCCCATTTCAATGTCATTCATCTGACGTTCCAGCGATAATCGCTGACGTTCGATACTCATAGGCACCTTTTCAAACTGGCTGTGAGCGATAATAACACCGTCGTAATCCCCGGTAGAGATTCTCGCGCAGAACTTCTTGCGGTTCCGTTTCTCAAAATCCTTTTTAGTAGCCATAAGCACGTTAGCGGAGGGGTATAGCCTGAAAAAGTCACTTGAAAAATCTCCGAGAATATTCTTGGGAACAACAAACATAGCCTTACTGCTTAATCCTAACCGTTTAGCCTCCATAGCCGCCGCAATCATCTCAAAACTCTTACCCGCGCCAACCGCGTGGCCGAACAACGCGTTCCCGCCGTATATATGACGAGCTACGGCGTTGACTTGGTGCTTATCCAAAGTTATCTCCGGGTTCATTCCGGAAAAGCGAATATGCTGACCGTCGTAATTGCGTGGTCGGATAGAGTTGAATATATTGTTATAGATTCCGCATAAACGCTCGCGGCGGGCCGGGTCTTTCCAGAGCCATTC
>JAISKY010000220.1 GCA_031260745.1 Oscillospiraceae bacterium | reverse complement strand
ATAATGGATAGCTAAACACAATAAGGACAACCCCACCGCCGATGATGAATAAATTATCGACAAGGGATTTAATATCAAGTGCCTTTTTGAATTTGTTAAAATCCATATTTCTTCTTCTCATACCTTCTCACTCCCATTTCATGTTAATCTACGTTAGCAAATTCCGCTTTAGCCTTTTACGCTATTCTTCAAAATTTGCCGGATAATCTCGCCGGTATCGCCGGTTTCCAGCGATTCGGCGGGAATCGTCCGGAGCGCAGAGCTAATCTCCGCCGGAGTGTAGCCCAATACCGCTAACGCGGCGGTTACGTCGCCTACAAGTCCGCCCGATACGTTTCCTCCGCCGCCGGAGCCGAACATCGCCGGTAAATCCGACATATCTTTAGCGATTTTGTCTTTTAGCTCCAAGATTATCCTTTGGGCGATTTTCTTGCCGATTCCGGGCGCGGCGGTCAGGAGTTTGTCGTTGCCGCTCGCAATCGCGATTGCCAAATCCTCCGGAGCGGACGCGGACAAAATCGACAGCGCGGAGCGCGTTCCCACTCCGCTGACGCCGATTAACAGCTTGAACGTGTTAAGCTCCGCCTGCGTCGCGAACCCGTAAATGTCGAACGCGTCCTCGCGAATGTGAGCGTACGTGAACAGTTTAGCGTTCGCTCCGGTTTTCAGCGTTCCGAGCGTCCTAGCCGACGTATGCACAGCGTAGCCTACCCCTCCGCAATCGACAACCGCGAGGAACGACTCCAAATGCGTGATTTTTCCGTTTAAGTAATAAAACATAATTTTTAATAATTATACCCGATTGGTGATAAGCGAACAAAACGCGGCTCGGCAACTTACCGCTATACCGTTTCTCCGTTGAACATCAGCGAGGTCGCCGCTCTCGCGTGGCATAGGGCAATCGCTAACGCGTCCGCCGCGTCGTCGGGCTTAGGAGTTTCGTTTAGATTCAATAAACGCGTAACCATCGCCTGAACCTGCTTCTTGTCGGCTCTGCCGTAGCCCGCTACCGATTGTTTTACCTGTAACGGAGTGTACTCGTACGCCGGAACTCCGCTTCTGAACGCCGCCAGCAGCATAACGCCGCGCGCGTGAGCTACGCTTAGCCCCGTAGTAATATTCGTATTGAAAAACAACTCCTCAATCGCGATATTGTCGGGTTTTAACCGCGTCAGCAAATCCGTTACGTCCGAGTAAATCGTATCAAGCCGCCGCGACAGCGGAATATTCGCGGGAGTTGTAATAACTCCGAACTGCCTCGCCTCAAACGCTCCGCGATTGACGTAAACCAATCCGAACCCGACCGTCGCGAGTCCGGGGTCAAGCCCTAATACGAACAATTTTCTTTTTACCTTTTTTTATAATAATCCCCTCGGAAGTAACGTCGAACTCTGTCGCGATATTGTCCATTGTCAGTTGTTCGTTGTTGATTGTTACGCCGCCTTGCTCAAGGTTGCGCCGCGCGTCCGATTTGCTGTCGCACAGTTTCGATGCTACGAGCAAATCAATGACCGTGTACTTACCCGCCGCAAGCGTCACCGTAGGCATATCGTCGCTGACTCCGGCGCCGCCAAACAGCGAACGCGCCGTAGCCTGAGCTTTCTCCGCGTCAGCTTCGGAGTGTACCATCTTGGTAAGCTCGTACGCGAGAACTTCCTTAGCGGCGTTAGGATTGCCGTTTTCAAGCTCCGCGATTTGCTCCAACGGAACGAACGTCTGCATTTTCAGGCACTTGATAACGTCCGCGTCGCCGACGTTGCGCCAGTATTGGTAAAAATCATACGGCGAGGTTTTCTCGGGGTCAAGCCACAAAGCGTTACCCGCCGTTTTGCCCATCTTCACGCCGTTGCTGTCAGCTAACAGCGGAATCGTGAGTACATACGCGCTCTTACGCAGTTTGCGCCGGATTAAGTCCGCGCCCGCGAGTATATTGCTCCATTGGTCGTCGCCGCCGCATTGCAGTACGCAGTCGTAGCGTTTGAACAGTTCCTCGAAGTCGTATGCCTGCATTGTCATATACAGCATTTCAAACAGCGTAAGCCCGACTTCCATACGCGTCTTGTACGCTTCGGCGCGCAGCATATTGTTAACGGAGAAATGCACCGCAACTTCGCGGGCGTAATCAAAAAAGCTAAGTTTCCCAAGCCAGTCCGCGTTATTAACCATAATCGCCTTGCCCTCGCCGAAGTCGATAAATTTCGACATCTGAGCCTTAAAGCGTTCGCCGTGAGCGGCGATTTGCTCCGCCGTCAGCATTTTCCGCATATCGGTGCGACCGCTGGGGTCGCCGACCATAGTCGTGCCGCCCCCGATAACGATAATCGGGCGATTGCCCGCCTGCTGAAGCCGTTTCATAAACGTAAGCATAACCGCGTGTCCGGCGGTAAGACTGTCCGCGGTAGGGTCGTAGCCTGTGTAAAATATCGCCTTGCCGTTGTTGATAAGCTCCGCTACTTCTTCTTCGTTGTTCGTCTGAGCAAACAGCCCGCGGGCTTTGAGTTCATCAAAAAGTGTCATTGTTACCTCTCCGATTGTATTAGTTCTCTCGCGGCTTGGATTGCCGCTCCGGTTATGTTTTCGCCGCCGATTAGACGCGCGATTTCGTTGGCTCTGCCGTCGTCGTCTAACCCCGTGATAGCGGTGAAGGTACGCTCGTCCGACTGACGTTTCTCTACCAAAAACTGTTTATCGGCGGCGGCGGCGATTTGCGGCAAGTGCGTCACGCACAAAACCTGACGCCCTCCGGCGATTTGCCGTAGTTTTACCGCTACGCGCTGAGCCGCTATGCCGCTTACGCCAGCGTCAATCTCGTCGAAAATCTGAGTACCTACGTCGCCCGGCAAAACCGATTTCAGCGCGAGCATAATCCGCGAAAGCTCACCGCCCGACGCGATTTTGCTGATTCGTCCCAACGCTTCTCCGGCGTTCGCGCTCATTAGGAAACGAATTTCGTCAATTCCGTACTCGTCCGGCTCGTCAAGAGGGTTAAGCTCGACTTTGAACCTCGCGCCC
>JAISKY010000303.1 GCA_031260745.1 Oscillospiraceae bacterium | reverse complement strand
TTTGAAGCATAACCGTCAACTCGTCAAAGCTGACCGTACCTTGCGGCTCAATATTGCCGTTATTCAGCGTTAGCACACCGTTAGAAACCGCCCAGTCAACGTAGCTGACCGCCCAACCGGAAACCTCGCCGTAGTCAGCCGCGTCTGCGCGGGCAATAGCGCTGCCTCCGGCGTAAATGCACAGGATTTTCGCCGCCTGTTCTCTGGTCAGATTGTCGTCGGGAGCAAACATTCCGTTACCTACGCCGATGACGATATTTTTAGAGTACCCCCACAAAATCGCGTCCGTCCACTCGTTATCCGCCGCAACGTCGCCGAACGGATTCTCGCCCGCGTACACAGGCGGAGCGTTATCCAGCGAGTACAACATTCTCATAGCTTCGCCGCGCCTTACCTTACCGTCCTCGTTAACCGAATTGAACTCGCTTAGTTTCGCCGAGCAACGTGCTATAAGCTCGGAATACCCCGGCTCTCTCAATACGAGCGCTTTTTGATTATCGCCGAGTACCGCGTACGCGCCAATCGCGTCCGACAATTTGGGCGCGGTAAGATTCGGCTCCGCCAAATCCGCGACTTTGTCAAGTGAGCTAATCGCGTTCATAGCCGCGTCGTAATCACGCTTCGCTTCATTGTACGCAACTCTGGCGTTCGCCGATAGCGAGTTTACAATTTCAGGATTCTCCGCGATGGCTTCAATAATCGCGCCAATATTTGTAAGCGTATAGTTTTCGCTCGCCGCAAAAATCATAAATTCAATTTCAGCCGCCGCGGGGTCAATCACTGCCGCCGTATCGTCCGTATCATCTGAACCCGACGAAGGCTCGTCGTATTCGTTTACCATTTTGTCAATTATTACGTCCGGTAAATCGCGTTGAATTGTTTTTCCGAAATCGTCGGAGATAATGGCGGCGATATTTTTATACTCGCCGGATTCTGTCAAAGCGTAGCCCGACTCGCGAACTCCGTCGCGCTCAAAGTACAAGGTTACATTGTCCGCGCCGGAGTATCTGACGTCGCCGTACCAGCGACCGTCAATAAACGGCATATCCGATTCCGGAACTAAAACTATCTTATCTTGGTCAACGATAGCGGCGTTTGCGCGGTAAGCTACCGCGATTCCGTTTTTGCCCGTTTGGAATACCCACATAACGTACCGACCGGCTCCGGCGTACTCCGGAGCTAAAATTGTATTTCTTGCTTCACTGGCGTCGTCGTCTTCAAGCGTAATATTAATAGTATTAAATTCCGAATTGTAAAACGCGGTTATTTTCGAGGGTACAATGCTAAGTTCGTACTCTTTTTGAATATTGCCGCCGAATCTGACGTCAGCCATAAGAATATCGTCTTTAGAGTAATTCCCCTGCCGTGACAAATGCGGCAGCGAAGTTCCGTCGGCTTTACTCCACTCGCGTCCGAGGTCAAGCCACAGCAATTCGTCAACTGTCAGCTTAATCGCGCCGCCGTCGCCGGAGCCAATCGGAGCTAATCCGTACCCGTTGTAACGCGAATCGCTCACACTGTACGCGCCGCTTAAAGTTCCGATGTTATTTCCGACTAATCCGCCCGCTAATCCGCGCTCCGCGATTACTTTACCGAACGCGTAGACGTTAACCGCGCTTCCGCGCGACTGTCCCGCGAACCCGCCCGCGTTTGAGTCCGTTCCGGCTTCAACGCTTGACATAGAGTACGAATCGCGAATCTCCGCGCCCGCCGAGATTCCTCCGGTAAGCCCGCCCGCGCGAGATTTTGCTCCTCCGGTCACTTCCGCCGAAGCGTAGGAGTTCTCAATCACGCTTTGGTTAACAAATCCGACCAAACCGCCGACAAAAACGTCGTCAGCTCCGATGACTACCGAACCGCTAACGGAAAGTTCCGAGCCGTTTGCCTTATATATGTAGCCAAGCAATCCGCCCGCGACCGAACCGTTACCGCCCTTTACCGAAACTTTGGAGTCTAAACGGCTGACGCTCGCGTTCTCGTCAACGTATCCGACCATTCCGCCGACGTACATCGCGCCGCTTGCGCCGATTACCACGCCGTTGTCTGAGGTTATGCGGGAATCCTCGACAGTTCCCTGAAGCAATCCGACCAAACCTCCGACATTATAACCTCCGGTAACTTCCTGAACCGCTAAATTCAAACGCTTAATCTTGCCGTTCGGTCCGACATAGCCGAACAATCCGGTATATTTGCTTTCAGGAGCGTTAATGCATAAAGCGTTAATAGAATAACCGTCGCCGTCAAATTCTCCGTTAAACTTCGATAGATTATCGCCAATCGGCGTCCAATTTACGCCGGATAAGTTAATGTCGTTCGCCAAACGGAATTTTCCGTCTAAGTCATTCCTTATATTATCTAAATCATTAAAATTATATATTAATGTGTACTCGTTATATGAATCGTCATTTTCGATATTTGTGTTATCCGGAGTATTCTCATTTGTGTTATCTTCATTATTTTCCGTTTTTTGTTCGTCGGGATAGTTCGTAATTTTTACATTATAGATTTTTCCATAGGCATTCGCTTCCGGAACCAAAACATTATAGTCAACCTTAGCGCTGAAAGTAATTATCTCTATATCTTTAATCGTAGAGTCCCGAGCTGTAAAGTTAAATACCCTTACATCGTCGCCATTGTCGTTAACCGGACTTGAAATGAATATTTTATGCCCTGAGCCGTTAAAAATACCCTCGAATGGTGAGGTCTCGCTGCCGAGCGCCGCCCAATTCGAGGGTAATACTATATCGCTATTCAGTTCAAAACGCGCTTCTGGCGCCATATACTCCCGTATTCTTGACAATTGTTCGGGAGTGTCAATCAAGTACGGCTTGGCTTCAGTACCGTCCCCTCCGGCGAAACCGCCTTCCGCGTGAGCTAACCGCGGACTAAGCGCCGTGACCGCTATCCATACGCTGAACAGGATAACGGCAAGTAGTCTGAATATTAGCTTCAGCTTGTAGTTTTTGTAGATAAAAATTGTGGATTGGCTCATAATCCGGGCTCTCCTTGACTTTTCAACATTTTGGTTTCAATAATAAGTTTTATGTCGCCATTATAACATAACATAATTCAGTTGTCAAGAATTATTTTTGCATTTATGATAATTTTTTATCGAAAGCAATATCACTTACCGTCATTATCTGCCACATAATGTAATTGTAAATTCACTGTTACGACAACCGATAATGTACTTTACATTTTGCTATTATTTGCTATATTTTCACAGCTCGATTATTTAGGCATTATTCTCCAAATTATTGTATAATAAAATTAAAAATAGCGGACTTTCGTCCGCTATTTTACACTAATTCTCAATTTTCTGCTTTACAATTTGCCGTTTAGCCACATTCTTTGCTCGGCAGAGTATTTCGAGCCGTTACTTTCAAGCCACTTCGCCGGATTTTCCGAGTTTATCATCAAACGATACGAATCCGCGTAGCTTTTTACCTCGGATAAAAATCTGTCGTACAAACTTCTACCCATCAACTCTATGTAGTAATCCGCGCCCAAACTTTTCTCTATGCGCTTAACGTAATCAAGCGGTTCTTGCTGATTTATAACGCTGTTAACCGCAAGTTTGTCAAGAATCGTCGAATAATTAGCGTACATTGCCGCCGTATAATCTCCGATAAACGCCGCGCCGCCGGGTTTACTTTGCTCCTCAAGCCACGCCTCGTATTCCTTGTACACGCGGTCAAGCGTCGCGGCGGCTCCGCTTCCGATTCCATATTTTGAGTAATTCGACGACAAAAACGTAAACGGATTCGCGCTGTCGAGCATATCCTCAAACAAACTTGACGCGCTTTTTGTCACCTTACCGCTTGAACCGCCGCCGCTGCCGACAGCGCTTTTACTCGAAACGCTTTCAGGTTTACTCGTTCCGGAATCACCGGCGCCGGAGCTTACGGAAACCGCGGCCGCCGTATCTGCAAGGTACTTCTTCGCTTCAATTTCATCGTATTTATATTGCCACTCCCGTAGCTTTTCAGCTTGTTCCGCTGCTTGCTTTGCCGATTTATCAGCCGCGTCCGAAGCCGCTTTCTGCGCGCGAACGCTTTCGTCGTACAAAGCCTGAGCCTTATCCAACCCGACGTCCGCCGAGGCAATCG
>JAISKY010000157.1 GCA_031260745.1 Oscillospiraceae bacterium | reverse complement strand
CTAATTATTACCGCCACCGTTCAAAACGGACGTTTCCTGAACCAATCGTTAGCGTCCCAATACTTGTAGGAGTACGTTTCGGCTCCCGCGAAGTTCTTTAATATGATTTTCGATATATGATACATAAACACCGTGGACAAATGCGGGCGACGCTTTTTCGCGAGGTAAAACTTCCCCGCCTTTTTCTTCAGCGAGTTCTCAACCTTCGCTAGTTTCGGTTCGGACAGCTTATCCCATTTATCCGTCAGCATACGAAAACCCGTCGAGTAAACTCGGTTTACGCCCCAGTTTTTAAGACAGCCCGCGATTGTCCTAATCACGCTTTTCGAGCCTGTTCCGGTAGTGATAATGAACGCTTTTTTACGGAACATCTCCGCGCGCGGAGCGACCGTCAGCGTCAGAAAATCTAAATGGTCGAAGAAGTTTTTAAGACCGGCGGGCATTGACGTCGCTCCGTAATGCGGCGAGCCGATAATCAGCGCGTCCGCGTCAAGTATCGCGTCTAAAACGGGAGTTACGTACCTCTCGTGCGGACACTTTTCGCGAGGATTCCCAAGGCAAACCTGACAGCCTACGCAAAACTCCGGTATTGCTTGCGGCATAGATAACTCGGTGAACTCAATCCCGCCGCGTTTCGCAAGCTCGTCTTTGAATATTTGTGTCGCTCTGTAAGTATTTCCTTTACGCGGACTTCCGTGGATTATTGTAACTTTCATTTTTCGCCTTTTCTGTTATGCCGCTATTTTTCGCTATAGCGATTTGCGGCTTTAGCGACAAACTTTGCCTCGTCAACAATAACGCGAGTGTGAGTGCCTACGCCGATTTCGCCGGTTTCGTCGTTAGCGGTTACGGCGAAGTCAACGCTCCGTCCGTTGACCGCCGTTATAGTCGCGGCCGCGCTGACTTTAGCCCCGATTGGCGACGCGGCGGTGTGCGCTATTGAAATCGCCGTACCTACGGAGGTCAAACCGCTCTCAAGTCCGTCGGCTAATACGGAACACGCGGCATTTTCCATCAGCGCGACCATCATCGGAGTAGCGAACACGTCTAAACTTCCGCTTCCAACGGCTTTAGCGGTGTTGCTTTCCGTGACGTAAGCGGTAACAACCGCTGTCTTGCCAAGCGTCAAATTGTTCATAATACTACCTCTTTGATATTAGCGCCGTATTTTTGTCTCCGGAGCTTTCAAAATCAACAAGCGCAGACGAACGCCAGACATTTGCGTCCTGAGCAAGCACAAACATACCATCGTACTTTTCACATACGGCTTTGACAGACGACAGACCTATTCCGATGCGGGTAGTTACGCTGTCAGATTTGTACGATACGTATTCGCCGTTTTGCTTGCTCCACGTTCCGTCGAAGCTGTTCTCAATGATAACGGACAAATGTTTACCCTGAGTTTTCGCAATCGCGCGGATAAATCTGTCTCCGTTTGAGCGTCTACAGGCTTCCAACGCGTTTTCAAGCAGATTGCCGAATACGATACACAAGTCCATCGCGGGAACATTACCTGATTCCTCCGGAATATCAAGCCTCGCGTTCACATTGACGCCGTCGCGCTCCGCGGCGGAAAGGTAATATCTTACTACGGAGTTCACCGCGATATTCTTGCAGTATTCTTTCTCTGCGGGAGCGTAGATTACTCCCGCAAGCTCGTCAATATACGCGTTCAAACTCTCGGAGTTACCGGACGCGGACATATCCCTCAAAACCGCGAACTGGTGGCGAAGGTCGTGGCGAAGCGCTTTTGTGTATTCGATATGCTCGGACATACGGCGGTACTCGCTGCGCTGTAAATCAAGCTGACGGCTCATAACCGTAACGTCAACTTCAAGACGCGCTTTATCTCTCGCGATTTTCAGCGTTTCCAGTATAAGCGCGTATACCAGCAACGAACTCAGGAACATTACCGCGCTGAAAATCAGGTAGTTCCAGGTATAAATAGCGGCGGTCTTTTGCTGAGTATACAGAGTATGAAGCCCGTAAAACGCGGCGGGCAATACCCAAATGAACCGCCATATCGAGCTTTCCACGAGGTATAGCTCGCGCAATTGCTTTTTAATGAACCAGAACATAAGCGGCCACGTGACGCATAACAACGCAAGGTGAATAATAATAAACGGAGCGGAAAACGATGAAGCCGACTCGTGAGGGTACATCGAAAGCTCAATATAAGCCGCGTAGCTGGTTATCAAATCCGCGTAGAACTTTATGAAAAACGCCATAAACATCAGACGCGTCGGACGCAGTTTTACAGCCCACACAAACGCCGCAAGATACAGTACCATAAAGCCTATTTCGTGAGGAACCGTCACCTTGATCCAATCAGCGTAAAACGTCATAAGTGACATAATGGACACGGCGTGCAATACCGTAATCAGTATCATCAGCCCCATCGCGAATCGGCGGCTGTATCTGACGTGGTCCCACATCAGGAACATCGCCAGCGCGAAATACGGCAAATCATTTAAGAATACGCCGAGCGCGGTCAATACAACATTCATAGCCCATCACTCCTTACAGAATATATTACGGCAGTCCGTATACTTAGCTGTTTTACGGTTATCTGGTTAATTGCCTCA
>JAISKY010000252.1 GCA_031260745.1 Oscillospiraceae bacterium | reverse complement strand
AATTGAGGGCGACCCTTGTCACCCCTGGAATCAGGGGCGAACTTGTTCGCGTCTGCTTGCGTATACGAAATTTTTGTATCACCCTGACAGGATTTTATATCCGTTGAAGCGCGTCGGGCCCAGAGGTTCCGGCGAGTTTGAGCGTATCTCGTGGGACGAGGCTCTTGACACGGTCGAAACCAAATTCAAGCAAATCCGCGATGATTACGGAGCGGAAAGTGTTATTTTCGTTCAGGGTACTGGGCGCGATATTAACGCTCCGCTGACATTTTTGACTTACGCCTACGGAAGCCCGAACCTAAGCCAGTTGGGATTGAGCGGGCAAAGCTGTTATACTCCGCGCATTACCGGAGCGTGTATGGTTGACGGCACGCTGACCGTTACGGATTGTTCGCAGTTCTTTGAGCAGCGTTACGACGACCCGCGCTGGGAATGTCCTAAGTATATTATTATTTGGGCGCAAAATCCGGGAGTCGGCTGTCCCGACGGATTCCAGGGTCATTGGATTATTGATTGTATGAAGCGCGGAAGTAAGCTGATTGTTATTGACCCCAGAGCGACGTGGTTTTCCTCCAGAGCGGACTATTTCCTGCAATGCCGTCCCGGTACGGACGGCGCGATTGCGCTTGGTATGATTAACCTGATAATCGAGAACGAATGGTACGATAAGGAATTTATCGACAAATGGACAATGGGTTTTGACGAGCTTAAAGAACGCGCCAAAGAATATTCGCCGGAGCGTGTGGAGCAGCTTACGTGGATTCCCAAAGAAGCGCTGTACGAAGCCACGAAAGCGTACGCGACCAACCACCCGTCGGCGATTCACTGGGGTATGCCGATTGATATGAATCCGGAGGGAACTACGGCGGCTCAGGCGATTTCAATGCTGTGGTGCCTTACCGGTAACTTTGACGTTCCGGGCGGCAATATCGCGGCTCGCGGCGCGTTCGGAATCGCGATGTGGCCGATTAATCAGGCGCAGGTTCTTAGCGAGTACGGCGAGGAATTTCTCGCCAAAATCAACGAGAAACGAATCGGCGCGAAAGAGTACCCCTATGTCGCGAATACGCGGCTCTATATTCAGCCGGATATGGCGGTGGAGCAGATGATTACCGGCGACCCGTACCCGATTAAGGGTATGTATATCCAAACGTCGAATCTGCTTGGCGGTAACGCGGCTGACCTTAATAAACACCATAAGGCGCTGATGAATATGGAGTTTAACGTCATCGTGGATTTGTTCCACAATCCGACGACGATGGCGATTGCCGATATTATCCTGCCCGCCGCATGTTTTACGGAGCGCAACAGCATACGAGTTTGGCATACTCCCGCTCAGGTTATCCGCAAACTTCACGAGCCGCAAGGTGAAGCCCGCAACGATTGGGAAATTAACTTTGAGCTTGCGTGCAGATTTAATCCGGAGCTTAGGAAGAAATACTCCAAACTTGAGGACTTCTTTGACGAAAAATTAAAGCCGTCGGGCTATACGTTCGAGAGCCTAATCAAACACGGCGGTTGGGTATACGAAAAAGAGGGCGTCAGCGTACCGTACCGCAGATATGAAACCGGGCTTTTACGCTCCGACGGTCAGCCGGGGTTTCAGACTCCGAGCGGCAAGGTGGAGTTTTACTCGCTGAACCATAAGGAATGGGGGCTTGACCCGTTGCCGTGGTACCGCGAACCGCCCGAGAGCGAGAACGTCACTCCGGAACTTATGAAGAAATATCCGCTCATAATGGTTACGGGACGCAGAAGTCCGGTATATTTCCACTCCGAACACCGTAACATTGACTGGCTTCGCGAGGTTGACCCGTTCCCGCTGGTTGAGGTTAACCCGCTCGTCGCGAAAAAGCTCGGTATCAAAGACGGCGAGTGGTGCTGGATTGAGAACGACCGCGGCAAGATTACTCGCAAGGTAAAATATAATATCTCAATGAACGAGAAATGCGTATCCGTACCGCACGGTTGGTGGCCTCCGGAGGAGGAGGGCAAAGCTCCGCACTACTACGGCGCGTGGAAGTACAACTGCAATAAGCTCGTGCTGTCACAAGTCGGGTCAAGTTCAGGCTACGGCGGCGGAGCGTACAAAACCGTTCCGGTAAGACTGCGTAAAATGGAACCCGGCGAAACGTGGGACGGCCCGGAAGTGGGGATTACGGAGAGTACGCAATGACCGACATAAGATTCAAAACCCCGGACGGGGTATTCAACCTATGCGCGATAGCGGTAATTATCCGCGAGGGCAAAGTCCTGATGGTAAAAGGCTCCGACAGCGGTAAACACTACCCCGTCGGAGGTCACGTCCAACTCGGGGAAACCTCCGAACAGGCTGTCGTCCGCGAGTGCTTAGAGGAAACCGGAGTAAACTACGAAGTCGAACGCCTGTTGTTCGTATGCGAGGATTTTTTCACCTATGACGGACAGCCAAGTCACTCGGTAGAATTTTACTACCTGATGAAACCTAACTCCGCCGAACCAAACCGGCTTACCGACAACGGCGAGGAACTTGTCTGGCTTCCGGTAAACGCGATTGACAATCTGCTGTTTCCGGAGTTTTTCAAAACGGAACTACAAAATCTGCCGGATTCGGTGAAACATATCATTATATGGAGGGATTAAATGCGTTACGGTCTTGCGATTGACATTGAATATTGTACCGGGTGCCAAAGCTGCAACATCGCCTGCAAGCAGGAACACGGTTTCGATACCGGTACGTTCGGCATAATAGTTACCGAGCATATCTACCCTAAACTTGACGGCAAGGTTCAGATTGACTTTGTGCCGTTTCCGACCACGCTGTGCGATTTGTGCGCGCATCGCAGAGCGTCGGGCGAGGACGACGTTCCCGCCTGCGCGCATAACTGCCAGTCGAAGTGTATAGAGTTCGGCGATTTGGAAATGCTTACTAAAGCGGCTGAAAAGATGAAACGTCCGCTTCTATACTTGAAATAAATGTACGGCGGATAAATTATGAACAGAATTGCGACGTCACCCAATAAAGGGTTAAGCTCTATGCAGGTTGCGGAGCGCGTGTCGGCCGGATTAGTCAATACTCCGGTTGACGCGCCCACGAAATCAATTCCGCAGATTATCGCGGGCAACTTATTTACGTACTTTAATATGATTTTCGCGGCGTTGAGTGTTTGTATCATTCTCGTCGGGGAGTGGCGTGAGCTTTTGTTTTTGCCGGTAATCGTACTGAATTCGGTAATCGGAATTTTCCAGGAGATTCGCGCTAAACTGACGCTGGACAAGCTAAGTCTGATAAGCGCGCCGCAAAGCGTCGTTATTCGCGACAGCGGAGAAACCTCCGTAGCGACTCGCGACCTTGTTCAGGACGATGTGGTTATACTTAAAGCGGGTCAGCAGATTTGCGCGGACGCGATTATTATCGACGGTGAAATACTCGTCAACGAAAGTCTGATTACCGGAGAGGCCGACGAAATCCTCAAAACCGAGGGTACGGAGCTTTTATCCGGTTCTTACGTAGTGTCGGGAACGTGCAAAGCGCGGTTAGAACGCGTCGGCGCGGACAGCTTCGTGTCAAGACTGACGCTTGACGTCAAGGCGTCGAGAAAACTCGTACGCTCCGAGATGATGAAGTCGCTGTCGCGGCTTGTTATGGTTATCGGCATACTGATAATCCCAATCGGAGCGGGTTTATTCTGGCACCAATACTCGGTATTGCGCCAGGAACTTAACGAAAGCGTAGTTAAGACAGTCGCGGCTTTAGTGGGAATGATACCGGAGGGTTTATATCTGCTGACAAGCGTCGCGTTAGCCGTCAGCGTAGTGCGGCTCGCGCAGAAAGAAACTCTTGTACACGAGCTTGGCTGTATTGAAACGCTTGCCAGAGTAAATATGCTGTGCGTAGACAAAACCGGAACAATAACCGAGCCGACAATGCTCGTAGAAGAAATTCTGCCGTTGTCAAGCGTCAATCTGACGCTGAGCGACGAACGAATATCGGAAATCCTCCGCGACCACTGTTTTAACCTCGGCGACGAGAACGAAACAATGAAAGCGCTCCGCAAAAACGTCAACGCTAAGATGCTACACTCCGGCAAAGCCCGCAAAGCGGTTCATACTTTGCCGTTTAACTCCAAAAATAAGTTCTCCGCCGTATTGTATGACGACGGTTCGTGTTACTTACTGGGCGCGCCGGAGTTTATACTCGGCGAAAGTTTTGAAGCCGCCAGCGGTTATACCTCAAAAGGGCTTAGAGTGCTGATGCTCGCGATGGCGCAGGATATGGATAACCTTGACAAGGTTGAGCCGCTTGCGCTTATCACTATGTCAAACAAGATACGCCGTAATGCGGAAGCTACGTTCAAATACTTCGCGGAGCAAGGCGTAGAAATTAAAGTAATCTCCGGCGACAATCCGGAAACTGTGAGTTTTATCGCTCAAAAAGCCGGAATTGAGAAAGCGGAGAAGTACATCGACGCGACGGAACTTGACACCCTCGAAGCTCTGAAAAGCGCGTCGTCTATGTACACGGTATTCGGGCGCGTAACTCCGGAGCAAAAGCGCGAACTTATACTCGCGATGAAATCGGAGGGCAATACGGTAGCGATGACGGGCGACGGAGTAAACGACGTACTCGCGCTTAAAGCCGCGGATTGCAGTATTGCGATGGCAAGCGGAAGCGAGGTCGCGGCTCAGGTTTCACACTTGGTTTTGCTGAACAACGATTTCGGGTCAATGCCGGGCATAGTCGCGGAGGGTCGCAAAGTAATCAACAACATCGGACGTTCCGCGTCATTGTTCCTGGTTAAGAACATATTCTCGTTCCTGTTCGCGATACTGGCGATACTCGCGGGGTTCAGTTTCCCAGTAAGTCCGGCTCAAATGAGTCTGGTAAGTACGCTGACAATCGGACTTCCGTCGTGTGTACTCGCGCTGGAGCCTAACGTAAGCATAGTTAAAGGACACTTTTTGCGCGGAGTATTGTTCAGAGCCGCGCCGGGCGGTCTGGCGGCGGTATTTATCGCGCTATGCGTCACGCTGTTTAATCTGACATTCGCGGAGTTTGCCCAAGCCGCGACGGTTTGCGCGATTTTGCTCGCGATAAACGGCTTCGCGGTAATATTCAGGGTTTGCCAACCGTTTACTCTGCTAAGGAAAATTCTGTGCGGATTCGTAGCGATTGCTCTGATACTTTGCACGACGATATTTGCTCCGCTGTTCGCGCTTGAGCCGCTTGGACTGCCGGATTTGCTGATAATGTGTACGCTTGCGCTGATATGTTATCCGGCGACCGAGGTTTGTTCGAGGATTATGGATAAATTGCTTAAAATCTACGAAAAGGGGATTACAATATGCTTCCACAAGTAACGGAGGAATTACTGCGGTTAGGAGCGGCGGCTAAAACCGCGGTTAAGACGCTATCGGTGTCTGATACTCAAACGCGTAATACCGCGCTGACGCTGATAGCCGACGCATTAGTTTCGCGCGGCGGCGAGATACTCAGCGCGAATGCGCTCGATATGGACGCGGGACGTAAGAACGGAACGACGGCGGCTCTGCTTGACCGTTTAGAACTTACGAAGAAACGGCTGGAAGGCATCGCGGACGGCGTAAGGCAAGTCGCGCAACTGGACGACCCGTTAGGTTC
>JAISKY010000286.1 GCA_031260745.1 Oscillospiraceae bacterium | reverse complement strand
ATTGCTTCCCTCGGCTTGTCCCATCCAAGTCCCGGTTACGCCGAGTACCAGTTTCGCGACTTCGTGCAGGTACTGAATATACTGAAATTCTTGGTCTATCGGGAATTGTATATTACGCTGCGAGACTAACTCGTCGCTGACCGGACGTTCGGTGTAATACGTTTTAATCGAATTGAGGATATTATCGTCAAGGTGCGCGTCAGGAGCAAACGCAATCAGAGTACCGCTCGATACAATCTTGTCATAGACTTTATCCAGAAGTACGTTTATATCGTCCTGTATTTCCTCAATCTTCTCGCAGTCCGAATCGCCCAGGAGTTGTCCGGAGCGGCTGATGTTGCGCTGTAGCACGAGCGGCAGCGACTTAGGTTTATAATACGGTATTTGAGTAGGCTCCGTACTCGGAGGCTTAACCTCAATCGTCTGCTCCGTTCCCGGCTGTAATCCCGGTATGGTTATTGTAACCGGAGGCAACTCCTTGAACGCCGGGATAACAGTGCCGTCAAGCAGCGTAATATCTTCGGTAAGCTCCTCGTATTCAAGCGTGCTCTCTTTGTGCTTTTTACTGCCGCAAACCGGGCAAATCGGGTCGCCTTTCTTGTTGAGATTATCTTCCGCCAACGTCCACGGAGCGCCGCACTCGGAACACACCTCCATATGCCGAGCGTAATAGTCATCGTACCATTCAAGCACAGTGTCGCCGCACCACGCTAATTTTCCGATGTTGCCGTCGTCGTTACGGTAAAAGCAAATCTTAATGTCTACATTCTCTTGCAGAACCGGAATAGCCTTTTCGTCGTTGACCTTTGTCGCGTAATCTCCGGCTCGCGCCGTGTTAACCTCAACGCCGTATTGCCGTTCAATCGCCTCTTTGGTAGACGGTATCACGATGAAATATCTGTCCATATCGTCAATGCCGGAGTATATGCCCTGTTGAGGAATGACCTTTGTCGGGTGCTGAAACGTAATGTCTATGCCCTTTTGCTCAATATCTTCGTCGGCAATCCAGTTAATATCATAGTAGCCGCCGCCGTCAGTCGGTACAACGCGCTCCGAGATGTCAATATCCTCTTCGCAGGGTATACGGTCAACGATATTCGTTACCAAGTCTTCGACAAGCGTCGCGAGTTCCTGCATTTTCGGGTCTTTAGCCTGTACCTTAACGCGCGGAATGGAACTGTCAATGGTAGCTTCCGTCAACTCGTTGCAGACCAGCCAACGTAATTTCTTCGCGCGTAAATCTTTTATGCCGTGGTTACCGCGCGAAACTCGGATTCCGGCGAAGTGCTTTAGCTGTTTTGCGTCAAGGTCAAATTCCGGCAATACGATTATGCTGTAATTGCCGGAGTATGTATCTTCGTTATGACGCATACGGCTAAGTTGCGGCTCGTAGAAAGTGTAGTCGGAGGTATACTTGCCGTGATAATATGTGTAGGTTTCAAGAGCTTTCCCGGTAAGCTCGTCTACTCTGGTAGCTTTCAAATGATTTCCTCCCTGCGCCATTTGTCCAATAACGCTTCTTTGAACTCGTCCGGCGTTTCGCTCCACCGCCGCTTCATCGCGATATTCCATTTGTCTTTATTAACGGCGGGAACAACCGGAGCGGACGTATCTGTAATTATCCGTGTCTGCTGTCCTCTAGCCTCATTTGCGAGATTAATCGACATAACCAAATCATCGTTCGCGCCTTTGTCCGCTTCCGCGCGTCCCGCCTCGTTACGAGTAAAACTCATCATCTCGACAAGCGTAGCGTTATCTACGACATTCTCCGGCTTGCTGTCGAACTCCTCAATCATAGCGGAAACAATACGCTCTTTAGACTTCGCGGTAGTAAGAAACCCGAACGCCTGAGTGTGTTTCCCAGTGTAGTTGTCCTCGCGTTCCCGCACATACTGACGGTGATAGCCGCGTTCGCTAAGCGTAGTCGGTACGTAGGTGCTAAAGTTCGCCTCAACGCATATCAGAGCGTTATTGTACATATTCCCAAGTCCGATTAGCTGGCTTACCATCTCGTGTTCGTCCAGCACCTGACGATGTAACACCGCGACTTGACGACCCGTGATATTGTCGAGTATTTGAGCCGCCGTGTAATCGCTCCCAGCCCCGCTTGTGTCAACGCCTATAACATAAGGTCTGCCCGGTATCGGCTCGAAGTATATCTTAATCCAGCCGGAGCTTTCATTTTGCCATACGCCGTCTTTGTTGATTATCCCGACAAGTTTAGGCTGTACTCGCTTAGCTATTTGAGCTTGCAGCTTTTGAGTATCAAATACCGATTTGCCGGAGCCGTTCGCGACGCCTAGGTACTCGTGTTCGTAGCTGAGATAATCGCGCGTTTTAAGTAACTCCGCTTCTTCAATGAAGTCGTTGCCAATCCATTCGCGCGGCATATCTAGGTAACTGCTCTGATGAACTATTTGCCCCGGAGTGTCGCGGCTGGCGTAGACATTCGCCCAATGGTACGGATTACGCGGAGGGTTAAATGTTTTTATGCGGATAATATTATCGCCGCCGCGTATCGCCGACTGGTTGATACTGCGGATTTCTTCTTCGCCCGCGAACTCGTCAAATTCTTCGTAATGCACGAAGCCGAAGTAGCCGAACGCCATCTTAATAGACTTAATTTTCCGGGGATTGTCAACGCCGCGAAAATAGATTTTCTGCTCTGTCGGAATGTAGGTTAATTCATACGGCGACTTCTTCACCCTGAACTTGTCGGCAACTCCAAGCGCGTCAATCGCCCAAAGATACTGATTGAATGTGGAGCCGCCTATTTCCGTGCCGACCTTACGCAGCACTAGCCCGTGAATGTTAGGGTTGCGAAGTATCGCTAAAACACCCTCCTCGGAAGCCCACGAGGATTTCCCGCCGCCGCGTCCGCCCAGAGCGAGGAACTCTTTAGCGGCGCCGCTCTTGATAGCGCGGTGTATATCCGCGAACGCGGGCGGCATTACCGCTGATAGCCTAATCCGCCCAACGTCAGACATCGTCAATAATCTCCACTTGCGAGAACGTGCCGGACAACTCAATCTTTTCCGTAAACAGTCTGTGATACTTGCCTAACATCTCGATAGCTTTCTGCTGTTCGCGAATCTTAATCTTTGTTTTCATAGTGGTCGGCTCGCCTCTAACCCAAACAACGGTTTCTTCTTCAAGCTCTCCGCGAATCATAGCGGTTAAGCGTTCAAGCAGTTCCTGAGCGTCCGCAATCCTGCCGTTGCTAATCTTTTCGGTCTGTTCTTTTATATAGCTTGCGATTTCCTTATGTTTCCTTAGTTGGTTGGCAAGTACGCCCGCGGTATTCCTGTTTTTGGTGTGAGGATATGCAATCAGATAGGCTTCGGTCTGGTTATTGCACCTAATGTATTCGTCGCAAAATATGCGTTGCTTGTCAGTCACATAGCTCACTCCTTATAATTTGATACTTCATTTTACATCAAAAACAAGTGCAGTAACCGCCAATATTACATATATAAAAACCGCCCTATTATAGGCGGTTTTTATTCTGATTAATCTAAATATCCGGCAAGTTAAGCCGGGCACCGACGTCGCGCTGATATTGAGCCAGGTAACGCTCAGCCGTACGCTGTGACACGCCCATAGACATAGCGGCGCCGAGCACGGTGTGAGACTTGCGGAAGTATACGCGCTCTATAACGCCGCGCCGCTGGCGCGCGTCGGGCATAGCGTCAACGGCGGCTAACGATTCGGAGACGGCGGAGCAACACCGCGACTGGTCTGCGGTAAGGTTGTCAGACTTCAACCAGTCGGGGTAACGCTCCAGTATTCTTTTAATGCCCAGCCCCCAAATAAAACGCATTACAGTATCGGCTTCGCTGTCTGTAAGATTTCAGTTCGTGTCATTGCCCGGGTTCTCCTTTTCATCAAACATAGATAATTGCATATCGTCTTTTTCTTTGCGCGTTTTGTAGCTGTCGTCCAGCCACCAGCCCATTACTGCCTCGCCGGAAGTCCACCGCTCGTTTTTTGTCTTAACTTCCTTAGCAAATAACTCATCTAGCATTTTCCCGAACGCCAATACAAAGGCATTTTTATACTTAGGGTATCGTTCAAAATCACGGCGCATTGACTTTTCGCCGGCGAGCGGACAGCCGATACAGCCAATACGTTTATACCCGCATTGATACAGCGGATTGCTATTACAACCGTAATAGCGTAGAAACTCCCACACATCAGCTTCGTTCCAGTCTATGATAGGATTAATAGTTCTCGACTGCCGCCGATAGCAAGTCTCAAAGTTTCGGCGGTTCTCGTCATTGTCGTTTCCCAGAATAATTGCTTTGGACGAACCCCTCAACTCGACCGCGCCCCTGCCGTTTTTACGTTTGTTGCTCTCACTCCATCGCACTCCCGTTATCAGCGTCATTCCCTTATGAGTTTTCTCTTTCAGCTCGGAACAGCAATAGCGTGACACTCTTGTCGGTGGCATTTTATGATAGACTATCAGCTTCCACATTGACCGCTTAGGCATACTTATTTCCACATTGGGTATTGACCTCACATAGCGAACGGTTTCGGGCGCGTCAATAGTTGTGTGATTATGTAGGAGACTGTGAGGCACTCCGGCTAGGTCGGTTAGTATTCGGATAACGTCAGAATCCTTACCGCCGCTGTAGCCGACGGTATACTGTTCATTGCCGTAAAGCGTCGGGTCATACAAGCGGATTTGCTCTATCGCGGTCTGCACCTTATCGGTACGTCCGAACATCGTATCCTCAATCAGCGCCATTATTCTTACCCTCGCGCAGAATCGTTTTGAGTTCAAGTCTGCTAATCAGCCCCTCAATTTCGCTCTTAGTCGCTCCGACGTAATTGTAAATTATATCGGGGTCTTGTCCGATGTTCGCAAGTTGAGCCCTCCACTTTTCTGCTGTGGAGCGGTTGTTGTCAAAGTCAAAATCGTACATTCTATCGGTTCTCCTTTCAAATATTTTTCAATTGTGACCGCCGCTTCAACCCAGCCCCTGCAAATCAGCGCGAGGTAGCCCTGCCTGTTCAGAGCGGCAAGCCACTTCTTTTGCGCCTCGCTGATAGTGCCGCCGGATAAGCGTTTCAACTCGACAAAAAGCCCGTTATATCCGCATCTCGCCACGGGCAAAAACAGGTCAGGCACTCCGGGTTTTGTAAGTTGACGTTTCATCGCGACCGCCGTGCTTTTGTAGCGGAATCCGCCCATCGGAATATGGAATAATAGTTTTAATTCGGGCATATCCTGTTCCGCTAGCCGTGCCCAATCCGCCAGTGCTTCCTGTTCTTTCGCTTCTGTGGGAACGTACGGCTTATTCATAAGTTTATCCATCGAACGTAAACCCTCCCTTGACCGGGAACGAACTCCCGAAGTGGTTCTTATACCCGTCGCCGGTGAAGTACAAAATATCCGGCTCGATATTCCGCGCGTAATCGCCCGAAGGGCGTTCGGCTCCGCCATAATACGCTCTAAGTACGCCGCTTGCGATTGTGACGGCGAAGTCGGACGGATTCTTGTTCTGTCCGTATTGATACCCGGCAAACTGTCCGGGAGCGCTAACTACGTCGATTACGCTGTCCCCAAAG
>JAISKY010000189.1 GCA_031260745.1 Oscillospiraceae bacterium | reverse complement strand
GACGCAGTTCTCTTTAAGGTCAAGCTCCTCCAACAAGTCGGAGTCGGACGCGAGCGTGTCAAGCAGCGACAGACCTCCGTCGTCGTCCCCGGTTTCAAGTAGATTGTTAAGCGAAACGTCGGTCTGACCTTTCTTTTCCTTGCGGAACTGCATAAGTATCTCGTTTTCAATACAACGCGCGGCGTATGTGGCAAGTTTCGTACTGCGGCTGATGTTGTACGTGTCAATAGCCTTGATAAGCCCGATTGTGCCGATACTAATCAAGTCGTCTTGGTCGGCTTTGGAAAAATACTTTTTACAGATGTGCGCTACCAGCCTTAGATTGTGTTCGATTAGCTGTTCGCGCGCGAATTTGTCGCCGGTGGCGGCGGCTTTAAGCAGACGGGCTTCGTCCGCCGAATTAAGCGCGCGCGGGAACGAGTTGCCTCCGGAACCTAAGCGTAAGCTCCAGAATATGGACTGTAACAACAGCAATAATGGTATTGAAAACATAATAACTCCGAATAATAATAGTTATAGCCGTGTCAGCTTAGTAACGTGAGATGTCAACCGGTGTCCGTACCGAAAAAAGAATCGAGTCGCGTTTCTAAAACGCCTTCGCTATACGGTAAATTTTATGTTTCTGTTGCAAGTCCTAATTACTTATGTTATAATTAAGACGGTAGAATTTTTATGGTTACGGAGATTTGACAATATGGACGCAATAGTAGCGGAAATCAAAAAACTGTACGGCGCGACGATTTTGGAGAACGAACCAATGAACGCGCATACGACTTTCAAAATCGGCGGCCCGATTCGCGCGTTAGTGTATCCGAATACGTTTGAAACTCTTGAGAAGCTGCTAAGTCTGCTGTATCGGCGCAATATAACTCCGCTGATACTCGGCAACGGCTCGAATATTCTCGCGGCTGACGAACCTATTGAGCGAATCGCGGTTTGCACGCGGCCGGACGGAAGCGGGTACTCACCGTATATTGAACTGGTCGGCGAGAATGTGATTACCGCGTCAAGCGGCGCGATGCTGTCGCAACTTGCCGTGTTCGCCGCGAATAACGGGCTGACGGGTTTGGAGTGGGCGGCGGGTATTCCGGGAACTTTAGGCGGAGCGATAAAAATGAACGCCGGAGCGTACGGCGGCGAGATGAAACAAGTCGTTGAAATCGTAACGGTTATCGAAAACGGCAGTCCGCGAGAATACAAAAACCCCGAGATGGATTTTTCGTATCGGCGCAGCCGGATTTCGGAGACGGACGGTAATTTGGTATCGCTGGCGTCACTTAGGCTTGCGCCCGGCGACCCTGATAAAATAAAAGCCAAAATGAAACGCTTCGCGCGTCAGCGTAAGGAGAAACAACCGTTGGATTTGCCGAGCGCGGGCAGCGCGTTCAAGCGTCCTAAAGACGGCTACGCGGCGGAGCTTATCGACAAGGCGGGGCTTAAAGGTTACACGGTCGGCGGAGCGCGAATCTCGGATAAACACGCGGGTTTTATCGTGAATCTCGGCGGCGCGGTATGCCGCGACGTGCTTGCGGTTATGGAACACGTTCAAGCCGAAGTTACGCGGCAGTTCGGGGTTGAGCTTGAACCGGAAGTAAAGATAGTGAGGTAAAGATGAACGGCATAAGCGAGATTAGAGAAGTAAATATTAAATACGACAATCCTACGGTGTCCGACGCGATAAAGCGCGTTACGTATCACATTCACGACGGCAAGCGGTATAAGCTAAAGGCGGTCAAGTTTATCCACGGTTACGGAAGCACCGGTAAAGGCGGCAAGATTCGCGAAAAGACCAGGGAATATCTGCAAGTTCAAAAAGAGCGCGGAGTTATCGCTGACTGGATTCCAGGCGATAACTTTACGATATTCAATCAGTCCGTGCTGAAAGCGTTTCTGAAATGCGACGAACTTCGCCGCGACAGCGACCTGGAGCGTCACAATAACGGCGTTACATTCGTGATTTTTTAGATTATAGGAGGAACATACAATGATACTGACGGAAGAATTCAGATTCAGCGATTTACAGATTACGTCGCTGTGGGCAATCGCGGGCGCGTGTATCTTATTGCCGATTCTATACGCGATATATTTTGGTTTCAAGCGTAAACTCAACTGGATAGCGGTACTCGTCGGAGTTGTAGTCGGCGCGCTTGTAGCGCTGTCGCCGAACAACTCGCCAAATATATTTTTGCACGCTATATGGGCGGCGGTTGAGGAATGCGCCGCGATGTACATCTCGCTAAGGATAATCGGCAATTTCCGCGACAGCACCAACACTCCCGCCGGACTTGGATTGGGGTGGGTAATATTCCCGCTGGTCATAGTCAAAGGTATGCAGGCGATAAGCGCAGTAAGTTCCGTGCAGTTGTTCAACGATATGGGTTTGACCGAAATACTGAACACTTTACCGGAAACCGAACACGAAGCGTTCCGCGAGTCGTTAATCGCGTTGGCGGAGGAACCTGTCGTCAGTCACGTAATGCTGGCATTGAAGTGCGCCGCGTCCTTCGCGCTGGCGATAGGGTTGAGTCGGATATTATGGTACTCGCTGAAAGGCGCGCGGAGAGCTCCGCACTGGGGTTTTATTGTAGTCGCGGTGGTACTTAGCGCGTCGGCTGAAATATTTTATCAGACTTCGGATTCAATCGCGGCTCAGTGCGCATACTATGTTACGGCGGCTCTGACACTCGCGGTAAGTATATATGCCGCGAGCAAATGGGACGCTCCGGTACAATTCACGGAGCGGCTTTCCAGAAAAAAACTATAATGATGGTTAATGAAGAAAATTATCCGATTTATCAAAACTATAATTCAGGTCTACACCGAGAAAAAAGCGGGACGGAGCGCGGCGGAGCTTGCGTACAATCTTACGCTGTCGCTGTTCCCGCTGTTGATTTGCCTTAACGCGATGCTGTCAGGGCTTAACATCACAAGCCGCGAGATTGTCGAGTGGGGCAGCGGCTTGATTCCGATGACCGCGCTTAGGTTGTTCGCGGACTACGCGGACTATGTTAAGGGCAGTTACAGCGCCGCGATGCTGACCGGCGCAATCGCGCTGATGGCGGCAAGCGGCTCCGCCGCGTTCAGGTCGGCGACCGGAATCAGCCGCGAGATAATGGGCGCGGACGCTAAGAAAAACGGAATAAAAAACTACGCGCTCAGCTTCGTGTACGCGTCCGTGTTTTTACTGGCGGTATACGCCGCCGTAATAGTGATACTTGCCGGCGGAGCGTTGCCGTACGCGAGATTCATTTTGTTGTATGTAATATTGTTCGCGGCGGTATGGGGAGTATACCGCATATCCGCGCCGGGCTTACGGCATTTGCCCGGCGCGTTCGCCGCCGCGACCGCTTTGGAGTTGACCGGAATCGCGTTCTCGCTGACAGTGGAAGCGTCGGCAAAGTATACGCTGGTATACGGCTCAATTTCCGCTTTGATAGTCCTAATGATTTGGCTGTCGGCGTGCGGAAACATACTTATTATCGGGAGTATTATCAACTCGGCTATTTCTTGCGAATCTTCAACGCCTCGTTAACTCCCGTAGCGGCTAAACCGCTGACGATTCCGACGGCAACCGCGTCGAAAATATCGCTTACCGGAAATTGCGGCATAAAGAACTTTGCGAGAACTCCGAGTACGCCTCCGGTAATGCCGCAGATGATTGGCAGCCACTTGTTCGGCAACGGAGTCGCCTTGACAAGTAACGCAATCAGATAAACCATCACCGTAATCGACGCGACTGATGTAAGACCCATAATTTGCATAAATTTTACCTCCGAATATTTAGCCTGCTCCAGTCTATGCTCGTACGTCAGAAAAAATTCACGAATTTTGTAAGAACTTTGGACGCGTAACAGCGCGCTATTCGGCGATTAGAGCTTTCAGGGTTATCTCCGCGGAGTCGGCAAACAGACGCGCGGCGGCGGCGGCTTCCTCAACGGTGTTGCCGCTGGAGCCAACCTCCAACAGCAGATAACCCGGCGCAAGCTGCTCGTTATACCGCTGTCCGGAGATACACAGCGGTCTAAGCAACCCCGGATACCGCGTGTCAGACACGCTTTGAAGGTCAAGCGCGAGTTTCATATTCTCTTGCCAGTTCGGGTGGTTCAGACCTTTCTCGCCGTTCGTAACGATAATCATAACCTGAGCGGTATCGCTTGCGCCGTTAGGCGGCGTGTACTCGGATTTGTACATCGTGCCGTCGGCAAGTTCCGCCGCGTCGCGGTGAATATCGAACACTACCTGAATAGACGGATATTGCTTCAGCCACTCGGCGGCGGCTTCGCCGGAGCGCGAGTACGACCCGGAGTAAGACGGGTAATCGTACATCTCTCGGTCGTGGACTACGTTGAACCCGCGGTTCTGAAGCTCCATAGTAAGCGCGTCGCCGACCCTAACGACGTTCATAGTCTTGTCCAAAGTGCGATAACCGTCGCTCGCGCTGTACGCTTCGCTTCCGTGAGTATGTAAAATCAAAATCTGCGGCGCGCCGGAGCTTAAACTGATATTCGGAATTTCCGCAAGCAGCGCTAACGCGTCAATCGCGGCGTCGGTTTGATTTTCGATTTTAGGCGCGTAATCGTCCGGCACACCCGCGTACGGAGCGGGAGTAACCGCAACTACGGGCTGAACCTCCGCGCCGTCGGCAATTAAGGCGTCGTTTGGTAAAGCTGACGGCGGCGGCTCGAAATTCGGAGGGTTTTGCTCCGCATAGTTCGGACTTTCCGCAATTATGTTCGGCGAGTCAGTCGGCGTTGGAGTAACCTCCGCCTCAACTACGGGCGGCGCGGTTGAGCCAAGCTCAAAACTGACGATTTTGTACGCTAAATTTTCCGGCACGGAAAATTTCAGACCTCCGAACGAAAGCTCCGCGCACAGCTTAGTGACCAGTACCGTTACTAAAAGTACCGCGATTTTTTTCATAAGACCTTTCATTTGCAAATCCCCCTCTTGACAATCAGGCCTTAACAGTGTATGCTAAAGGCTAGCGATAAATGATAGATAATCAGACCGCATTATTTTTCGCTCACATTTTGCTTTCGGGTAACTTATAGTTCACTCATCACTTATTACTTTAGAGGTATTTTATGTACAGCGTAGCAATAGACGGCCCATCGGGGGCGGGTAAAAGCACTTTGGCGAAGCGGCTTGCGCGCCATCTCGGGTGGGTATATGTTGACACGGGCGCGGTTTACCGCGCCGTAGGGCTTGCCTGCGAGCGTCTTGGAGTAGCTCCGAAAGATGAACCGGAAGTAACAAGCCGCGTTCTGCCCGGACTTACCGTGGAACTGAATTACTCGGAGGACGGTACTCAGATAACTTTACTTTGCGGTGAGGACGTATCAACGGAGATTCGCCGCGACGTAATATCAAGGTTCGCGTCCGACGTGTCAAGCCTTGCCGCCGTACGGCAGTTTTTACTGGAGCTTCAGCGCGATATGGCTAAGTCGCGCAACGTCGTTATGGACGGGCGCGACATCGGTACGGTGGTAATACCCGACGCTACGTTGAAGATTTTCCTGACGGCGATTCCGGAAGTCAGAGCAATGCGCCGCCAAAGAGAGCTTGAGCGGCGCGGTGAGTTTAAGCCGTTCGACGAGGTTCTGAAATCGCTGGAGGAACGCGACAAAAACGATTCCAGCCGCGCTAACGCTCCGCTTAAACAAGCGGACGGCGCGGTCAAACTGGATACGTCGGATTTCAGCGAGGACGACGCGTTTAACGCCGCGCTGGAGCTAATAAAACAAAGGATAGAGGATAAATGACAAAGGATAAAGGGCAAAAAGAACGTAATTGGTATAAAGTGTATTACGCGGCGGTTTGGCTTGCCGCGCATTTGTTATATCGGTTCAAGTTTGTCGGACGCGAGAATATTCCGGAGGGTTCGGCGTTAATCTGCGGCAATCACTCGTCAAACTGGGATATTATTTTTGTTACGATTGCGCTTGGACGTAAAACTTTGCTACGGTTTACTCCGAAAGTCGAGATGAAAAAAATCCCGTTACTGGGTCCAATGATGAACTTAATCGGAGTAGTTTGGATTGACCGCTCCAAACCCTCGGATTTAGCACCCGTACGTAAAATGCTTAACGCGCTTAATGACGGCGATAAGGTGGTACTGTTTCCGGAAGGTCACAGACTGAAATCCGGCGAAGCGGAGTCCGTGAAATCCGGAGCGATTATGCTGGCGTCCAAAAGCGGAACGTCAATTGTTCCGGTAAATATTCCGCGCAAAAAGCGTATATTCAGGCGAAACATAATTACGTTCGGAAGTCCGTACACGATTCCGGCTCGCGTCCAGGGCTCGGCGGAGCGTAACGCCCGCGCCGATGAACTGATGATAAAAATCCGTGAACTAACGGAGAACAGCGAGGTCTGACTATCGTTTCGCGATTGTGAAACGACCGCGCCTCCGGATTTCAAGGCTTGACAACAGGCGCGGAATGTGCTACAATATGCGGAAACGGAGGATATGAAAAATGAAAAATACTGAAAAGCAAATGCAAACAATCGTCGCGCTGTGCAAAGGGCGCGGTTTCATCTTCGCGGGGTCGGAGATATACGGAGGATTGGCAAATACTTGGGACTACGGACCGTTGGGAACGGAGCTTAAAAACAACGTCAAACGAGCATGGTGGAAAAAGTTCGTACAGGAAAGTCCGTACAACGTCGGGCTGGACTCCGCGATACTGATGAATCCGCGCGCGTGGGTCGCGTCCGGTCACGTAACTACGTTTAATGACCCGCTGATTGACTGTAAATCGTGCAAAACGCGTCACAGAGCCGATAAAATCGTTGAGGACTTCGTTATCGCAAACAAACTGGACGTTAATGTCGAAGCTATGAAAGACGACGCGCTTATGGCGTTCATTCGCGACAACAAGGTACCGTGTCCCGACTGCGGGAAGTCGGATTTCACCGATATACGCAAGTTTAACCTGATGTTCAAGACGTTTCAGGGCGTGAACGAGGATACCGCGGCTACGGTGTATTTGCGTCCGGAAACTGCTCAGGGTATTTTTGTCAACTTCAAGAACATTCAGCGTTCGTCGCGTAAAAAAATGCCGTTCGGAGTAGCTCAAATTGGGAAATCGTTCCGAAACGAGATTACTCCCGGTAATTTTACGTTCCGAACGCGTGAGTTTGAGCAGATGGAACTGGAGTTCTTCTGCAAGCCCGGTACGGATTTGGAATGGTTCGACTACTGGCGCGGTTATTGCAAAAACTGGCTGTTGTCGCTGGGAATTACGGAAGAAAATCTGCGGCTTCGCGACCACGAAAAAGAGGAACTTTCGCACTACTCCAACGCGACGACGGACTTTGAGTTTATGTTCCCGTTCGGGTGGGGCGAACTTTGGGGAGTCGCCGACCGCACGGACTTCGACCTGAAAGCTCATCAGACCGAAAGCGGCGACTCTATGGAGTACATCGACCAGGAAAGCGGGGAGCGTTACATTCCTTACGTAATCGAGCCGTCGCTGGGCGCCGACCGCGTTACGCTCGCGTTCCTGATTGACGCTTACGACGAGGAAGTAGTGGACGCGGAGAAGAACGATACCCGCGTAGTGCTAAGGCTTCACCCCGCGCTTGCGCCGTTTAAGGCGGCGGTTTTACCTCTTAGCAAAAAGCTGACGGAAAGCGCGGAGAAAGTTTACCACTCCTTGCAACAGAGTTTTATGGCAGATTTCGACGAAACGGGTTCAATCGGGAAACGCTACCGCCGTCAGGACGAAATCGGCACTCCGTTTTGCGTAACCTACGACTTTGACAGCGAAACCGACAACTGCGTCACGGTTCGCGAACGCGACTCTATGACACAGGAGCGTATTCCGATAGCGGGGCTTACCTCCTACATCGCCGCGCGCGTGACGTTTTAGTATACATTAATCGGAAAATATAGCGTGTCAAACTCCTACGGAGATTACCCGGAATTGCAGAGGTTATGGACAATGACAATTCGTAAGACTACAGCGAGTGACTTTGCGAAAGTAACACAAATCTACGCGGACGCTCGCGAGTATATGCGCGAGAACGGCAATCCAACCCAGTGGAGCGACTGGTATCCCCCGCGAGATATGATAGAGCGCGATATTCAGTCCGGAACAAGCTATGTCTGCGTTGACGACAGCGGAGTTGCCGCCGTGTTTTACTTCAACATAGAGCGCGACCCAACCTACGAGCACATAGACGGCGAGTGGCTTAACGACGAACCTTGCGGAGTGGTTCACCGAATCGCAAAACGTCTTGACGTCAAGGGCGCGGGCGAGTTTTGCGTTAACTGGTGTTTTGAACAATGCCGTAACCTCAAAATTGACACGCACAAAGATAATTTGCCTATGCAAAAGCTGTTAAGTAAACTCGGATTTGTATATTGCGGCATAATCTGGGTTTTAGACGGCGAGGAACGCGTTGCGTTTCAGAAAACCGCCGTCGCTTAAAGATAATAAAGATATATAAAAATGAAATTCGCGGCTTCAGAGTAAGGCTTGGTAACGTATTTCGACAAATAGTTTTGTGAAGCAGTATATAGTTACGCTCAATTAAGTATTAGTTTATCAGCAAAGGCAATTTATAGACGCGAGCCGCCTTTTTGCCCATTTGCTTTTTCTTATCCGAATCGGCTATAGCTCGCGGGTTTCAGAACAGGGCAATTATCGGCGCGTATAGTCATTCGTCATTTTAATAACTTGACCGCTTAATAGCGTAATACTGATTAGGTTCGGAATCGCCATTAAGCCGTTGAACGTATCCGAAATATCCCATACTAGGTTCAGCCCGCTCAAACAACCTACGGCGATAAACGCTATGAACGCGATTTTATACGGTATAACCGCCTTATGTCCGAACAAGTACGAGGCGGCTCGCTCGCCGAAATAGCTCCAACCCAAAATGGTAGAGTACGCGAACAGCGTTATCGCGATTGTGACAAACTCACCTCCGAACGGCAACGCTGTGTCAAACGCCGCGCTTGTTAATCCGACTCCGGTCATAGCGTTCGGAAGTTCGCCGCCGGGATTATCCGTAAAGAATCGCAAATGCTCCGCCATTGAGTACGCTCCGCTTGTGAGTATCGCAAGCGCGGTTACCGTGCAAATTACAATTGTATCAAGGAAAACCTCGAATATTCCCCACATACCCTGAACTACCGGCTCGTCTATATCTGTCGCGCTGTGAGCCATAACGCTTGAACCAAGCCCCGCCTCGTTTGTAAATACTCCGCGGGAAACTCCGCGTCTTAGCGCGGCGGCGATTCCGTAACCCGCGAAGCCGCCCGCGGCGGATTGCGGTTTCAGCGCCTCTCCGATTATCAATACGAACGCTTCAGCGATTTTGTCGGCGTGAGCCGCGATTACAATTATTCCGCCGAGTATATAGAAAATCGCTATAAACGGCACCAACTTTTCCGTAACTCCCGCTATTCGTTTAATCCCGCCGAGAATCACCGGAGCGGTAAACGCGGTAATCACAATCGCGGTAACTACCGGACTGACGCCGAACGACGCTTTAAGTCCGGCGGCGATTCCGTTCGCCTGAGCCATATTTCCCATTCCGAACGCCGCGAGCATACAAAACAGACTGAACGCCGCCGCGAGCCACTTACTGTTTAGCCCGCGCTCCATATAGTACATCGCGCCGCCTACCCATTCGCCGTTTTTGCCTTTGAAGCGGTATTTTATACCCAAAGTGTTCTCGGCGTAGCTTGTCATCATTCCGAAAAACGCGGAAACCCACATCCAGAATATACTTCCCGGACCTCCCAGCGCGATTGCCGTCGCTACTCCGACGATGTTACCTGTGCCAAGCGTAGCCGCAAGCGCGGTACACGCCGACTGAAACTGGCTGATAGCGCGTTTGTTGTCTGACTTACGCACCGATTTGTTTTTGAATATTGAGAGAAACGTCATACGTAACCATAATTTGATATGCCGAATCTGAAACGCTTTGCTTCTGACTGTGAACATAAGCCCAACGAATAAAAAAAACGCCAGCATAAACGGCCCCCACACTAATCCGTGTACGACGTCGTTTATCGCTGCAATTCGTTCCGCGAAGTCCGGAACAGTGGTCGGCGGTATTTTCATTTTGAAGTTCCTCCGTTGCTTTTAATCGGCGGCTGATATAGGACAACTTTACCACATAACTTTGGCGGTATTCTATCATATTTTGTCATATTGCAATTACTTGCAAAGAAGTTGTTGACTTTACAACTAAATTTTATTATAATAGGAGTAAATTGAAGGTGTTTGTGATTCGCCTTTCGATACGGACAAAATCTAAAAGCTTTCAAAACTAAAGCGGAGGTATTAAATAAACGTGCTGTTCAGAAAAGATATTCCGCCCGCTTGCGCGTATTGCGGCAAAGGCAACTCAATCGGCGACGGCGAGGTGCTGTGCCGCAGACACGGCATTGTAAGACTATGGGATAGCTGCCGCGTGTTCAGGTATGACCCGTACCGCCGTATTCCGGAAAACGAACCGCGTTTGAAGCGCGTCATTATAGAAACTAATTGAAGGAGCAAGATATGGAAAGTAATGTTACAATGAATGTCATTATCAGCGCGGACAAGATGGCGGCGACCATTAAACTGATTAGACCGAAAGACCCGGAACCTGTATTTACGGAAAAAGACGTCTTAAAAGCGCTCTCGTCCTCGGGAGTCGTTCATGGCATTAAAAATGATGTAATCAGCTTTCTAATGCGCGGCGACCACTACGACGAAACTTTTGAGATTGCCAGAGGAACGCTTCCGACCGCGGGTGAGAACGCGAGCGTGGAGCTTAACTTCGTTCCCGTCAGGGAACTTAAACCGCGTGAGCGCGCCGACGGCACGGTGGATTACCGCGACATCGGGTATGTTCAGAACACCAAAAAGGGCGACGTACTTGCTATAAAGCATCCGGCGGTTCTCGGCGAACCCGGGTTGAACGTACTCGGAAAAGAGATTCCCGCTCCGAAACTTCCCGACGTTAAACTTCCGCAGGGTAAAGGCACGGAGATTTCCGCCGACGGGCTTAATTTGGTCGCGTCGGTAGACGGTCAGGTTTCGATGTCGGGACGCTCGGTGACGGTAATGAATACCCTGACGCTTGATACCGTGGATATGTCTACGGGTAATATTGACTTTGTCGGCAATGTTCAGGTAAACGGCGACGTAGCTCAAGGCGCGGTTGTAAAAGCTGTCGGCGACGTGATTATAAAAGGTTCGCTTGACGGCGGCACGATAATCACTGACGGAAACGTAATAATCAACAACGGTTACAACGGTCGCGGCAGCGGCGAAATCAGAGCCAAAGGCAGCGTAAAATGCAAATACATTCAAAACGGAACCGTTACGGCCGGCGATATAGAGGTAGGAGCGTCAATTTCCGCGCTGCTGCGCTCTAAAAGCACGGTTAAGATTACGGGTAAAACCGCGCTTGTTCTCGCTTCACATATTATGGCTCGCAGTAGTATTGAGTGCGTCAATGTAGGTTCTGAAACCTCGTCCGGCGAGAATACGCTTGAAGTGGGCAACGACCCGGAGCTTATCCAGCGTTCTCAGGCAATCCCACAGGAAATCAAAACAATTACCGCTCAGCTCGCGCAGCTTGAACGCTTGGAATCGGTGTTCGCGCAGCTTGAAGCGGCGGGCAGACTTCGCGAGGACCAGGAGGAAAAACGCGCTCAGGTTAAACTTAGCCGCGACAAATCCAACGCGGATTTAATTGACCTCAGCAACGAACAGGACGAAGTCGCGGAGGCTCTGCAAACTACGGGTTACGGAACGATAATAGTGACGGGAACTCTGCACCCGTTCGCGACAATATGTATCGGACCGGAGCGTATACGCGTCGAAAACGAAACACAGTTCGTTCGCTTTACTCGCAGACAAGACGGAATCAGCACAAGTCCCGCAAGATAAATCAACAAAAAACGGAGAACAAAAATTTGATTACGGCTAAAAAAGAAAGCTCTAAATACAAGTGGCTTATACTGGCGCTGATGTGTTTTGGCATAATGTCGCCGCAGTACGCTCAGTATATGATGACGATATGGGGCAATCCGTGGCTTGCGGGTATCGGTATAAAAGAGAACGGCGCGGAGTTCGCCGCGCTCTCAACCGCTCCGCTTCTGCCCGGAGCGTTGTTCAGTTTAGTTTCCGGAGTTTTGGTTGACCGCTTCGGATTGAAGAAAGTTCTGATTATTTGCATATCAATATCCGCGGCGGCGATAATCGCGAGAATTTGGGCGACTTCTTACGCGGTGATGTTCATCTGTATGGCGTTGACCGGAGTCGCGGCTACATTTTTCAACGCTAATCAGATGAAGTTTGTCGGAACGTGGTTTCCCGCGGCTCAAACCGGACTGGCGTTGGGAATATTCGTAGCGTTCAATAACGGCTCAATGGCGCTTAGCAGCGGAGTCGCTACTTTGTTCACAAATTACAGTTCGGCGTTCGTTTCATCGGGAATCTACGCCGCGTTTATGGTCGTAGTGTGGCTGATACTCGGACGAGATAAACCCAAAGTTCCGGTTGCGGCAAACGCGGAGGCGCAACCTCCGATTTTGGAGTGCCTGAAAGTTGTAGTACGCAGTCGGCGTATTTGGATTATGGCAGTCGGAATGATGCTGTTCCAGTCGGCGGCTTTGACGCTTACGCAATTTATGCCCAGCGCGTTACAGGCTGATTTTGGCTACACCCAAGGTCAGGCAGTGACGATAACTAACGTGTTCACGTTCTCCGCGCTGATTGGGTGTCTGTTTACGGGCAAACTGTTCAACGCGCTGAAGCGTCCTAAACTGTGGTTCACGGTGATTGGAATTATCTCGGCGTTCGGAATCGCGTTTGCGTGGAGGATTCCGAATGTTCCGCTAAAAGTCATCGCGTTGTCGTTGCTGGGAATGATGACGCTCGGACATACTCCGATTTTAACGGGACTGCCGTTGACATTCCCGGAGATTGGTCCTAAGTACGCGGGAACCGCGGGCGGGTTCAGCGCGACGCTTATGCTCGCGGCTAACTTTATCATTCCGACGTTCGTGACAATGCCGCTCGCAAATAACGACTACTCTAAGTTTTTCTATTTCGAGGCGGCGATAATGGTACTGTTCGTGATTATCTCGCCGTTTATGCCAACGAAAATAGAGCAGAGTTCAGAGAACAGAGAGCAGAAATAACCGCATTTCTTATTCTCGTCTTTCGTATTTCTGCTTTCTTCTCTCTGCTTTATTTCAAAGGAGAATAATAAATTTTGATAGACCCCAAAACAATACGAAATTTTTCGATTATCGCTCATATCGACCACGGCAAAAGTACGCTTGCCGACCGGCTTTTAGAAGCGTGCGGAGCCGTTGACCCGCGTGAAATGGAAAGTCAACTTCTTGACAATATGGAGCTTGAACGCGAGCGCGGAATAACCATTAAAGCCCGCGCCGTCGGGTTAAGTTATAAAGCCGCGGACGGTAATATCTATACTCTGAATCTGATTGACACTCCGGGACACGTGGATTTTAACTACGAGGTTTCGCGCTCCCTGTCCGCGTGCGAGGGGGCGTTGCTCGTCGTTGACGCGCGTCAGGGTACGGAGGCTCAAACGCTTGCCAACGCGTATCTTGCCGTGGATAATAATCTTGAGGTGCTCCCGGTAATTAACAAAATCGACCTCCCCGGTTCAGACCCGGACCGCGTGATAAAAGAAATCGAGGACATTATCGGCATACCCGCCGAGAAAGCCCCGCTTATCAGCGCGAAACTTGGAATTAACATCGGCGAAGTGCTGGAAATGATAGTGCGCGACATTCCCGCTCCGGCGGCAGACCCGGATTTGCCGCTGAGAGCTTTGATATTCGACAGCCAATACGACAGCTTCAAGGGCGTTATTGTCTACATTCGCGTCAAGGACGGAGTAATCCGCAAAGACGCGGAAATCAAGATGATGAACTCCGACGCGAGTTACCGCGTCGTTGAGGTCGGACACATGCGTCCGACTAAACTTGAACCTTGCGGCGAACTCGGCGCGGGCGACGTGGGCTACTTTACCGCCAGCATTAAGAACGTGGAGGACGCTCAACCCGGTGATACGGTTACAAGCTCGGAGATTCCCGCTTCGGAGCCTTTACTCGGTTATCGTCCGGCGCGTCCGATGGTGTTCAGCGGCATTTATCCCGCTGACGGAGCGCGTTACCCCGATTTGCGCGACGCGATTGAGAAACTCAAGCTAAACGACGCGGCGTTGAGCTTTCAGCCGGAAACTTCGGCAGCTTTAGGGTTCGGATTCCGTTGCGGATTCCTCGGGCTTTTGCATATGGAGGTAATCAGCGAGCGTTTGGAACGCGAGTATAACCTCGACCTGATAACTACCGCTCCCAGCGTTATTCACAAAGTAATCCTAACCGACGGAACCGTGGTAATGATAGACAATCCGCTGAATTATCCTGACCCGTCATCAATTGAACACGCGGAAGAACCGTTCGTCAAAGCGTCGATACTCGTCCCGCCGGAATATATAGGTAACATTATGGATTTGTGCCAAGAGCGGCGCGGAGAGTTCTCCAATCAGGTTTACCTTGACGGCGGCAGAGTCGAGCTAAAATATATGCTCCCGCTGAACGAGATAATCTACGACTTTTTTGACGCGCTGAAATCGCGCAGTAAGGGCTACGCATCGCTTGATTACGAGTTTGACGAGTACCGTAAATCGGATTTGGTTAAACTTGACGTGTTGCTGAACGGCGACCCGGTTGACGCGTTATCGTTTATCGTACATCGCGATAAGGCGTATCCTCGCGCGCGGCGCATTGTCGAGAAACTGAAAGATAATATACCTCGCCAGATGTTTGAGGTTCCGGTTCAGGCGGCAATCGGCGGTAAAATAATTGCCCGCGAAACAATTCGCGCGCTTAGGAAGGACGTACTGGCTAAGTGCTACGGCGGCGACATTACCCGTAAGAAAAAACTGTTGGAGAAACAAAAAGAGGGTAAAAAGAAAATGCGGAGTTTAGGCAGCGTAACCGTTCCGCAAGAGGCGTTTATGGCGGTGCTGAAACTCGACGAGTAGAGATTTGCGATTTATTGAAAATAAAACAACGGCTGTGAAGTTGGAAAATTTACGATTGACAAGCGTATGGAATTGTGGTAAAGTATATACAATAAAAAATCCAAAGGAGAGATACCAATGAGCTATAAAATCACTCGTAAAGAGGAAGCGTACAAATACGAAGCCGCGAAGCATTTCGACGTCCGCACAACCAGATTGTGCGACCCGCAGGACGTTAACGACGGAGTAATGACAATCGGGCTTAGTCATTTTCTGCCCGGCGGCGGCTGCGAATTCGGTTCAAACGCTATGGAGAGCGTCTACTACATCGTTGAGGGCGAAATGACTTTGACCGCCGAGAACGACGAGGGCTTGCAGTCAGTCACCGTACTTCACAAAGGCGACGCGTTCCACTGCGGACCCGGCACTAAGAAAGCCGTTGTTAATACAGGCTCCGAGTCCTGCCAAATGCTCGTCGCTCTGAAAAAGTAAGAGTTTCGCGCCGTCGGGCTCGTAAGAATGACATACCAAGCAAAATCCGAAGCTTTTACGGCTTCGGATTTTGTGTGTGACAACGCTGACGGGCGCGGCGATGAACAAAAATAAAAATATCTCTTGACAAACAGAGAAATTGCGTGTATACTTATCGCGTTAACGCATACTAATTCGGTATATATTATTATTTATCGCCTGAGTACGCGTAAAAAATACATAACAAAGAGGTATTCCACAAATGCGTAAAATCATCTCACTACTGTTAGCGGTAACGCTAATCTTACTCGCGTTCGCGGCTTGCTCAAACGGCGGGTCCGCGTCTACGGCTTCGCCGGCCGCGACTTCAGGCTCGGCAGCTACCGCCGCGCCCACAACCGCCGCCGCGTCTGAACCGGCCGCGCTTGAGCAAACCACTTTCAATCTGGGACATCTTAATTCGACAGCTCACTTGTTGGGCTTCGTAGCCGCCGAGGAGGGCTTTTTCGCCGAGGAAGGCTTAGACGTAACTCTTACTCTGTTCGCTAGCGCGGGCGAGATGGTTACGGCGCTTGAGGGCGACAAACTTGACGCCGCGTTTATCGGTTCCGTACCGACGATTACGTTCCAGTCACAAGAACACCCGATTAGCGTTTTCGGCGGAGCGATGACCAACGGCCACGGCTACGTTATCAAGTCGGAACTCGTTCCGGGCAACTTTAAGCGCGGAGATATTACCGTACTCGCGGGTCGCAATGTCGCCAGCGTTAAGAACAGCGTTCAGGATTTGGAGCTTCAGGTGCTTCTTACCGACGCGGGACTTAAATACAAAGAGGAAAACACCGCCGATAACGATGTTAATGTAGTTTATTTCGACAGTCAAAAGGACGCGTTTAACGCGCTTGCAAGCGGAGAAATCGACGCGGCAAGCGTATACAGCCCTTACGCGTCGCTAGCGTTAAGTCAAGGTTACACGGTAGTGTACTATTGCAACGAGCAGGAGCAATTCGATAATCAGCCGTGCTGCCGTCAGGTCGCGCTTACCGACGCGCTCCGCGCGAAGCCGAACACCTACGAAGCCTTTGAGCGCGCTTTGATTAAGGCGTATAAGTTCTCGCAGGAAAACACAGACGCTACAATCGCCGATGTTAAGACGTACATTGACATTGACCCGGAGTATATCCGCACCGAGGTTTACGGCGGATTCGCGCTGTCTAACCCCGACCCGGACAAATCCGCGACCGTTCATCTGCACGACAGCGTTATTGACTTCGGTTATACTAACGACTACGACATAACTCCGCTGTATGATACCAAAGTTTACGAAAACGCTTTGAACGCCGTTATCGCGGCAAATCCCGGCGATTCGGTTTACGCGGATATGCTGACACACTTCAAAGAGGCAAACTAATGACAGCCCGCCAACGATTTCTAAAAACCGCGAACGCTTTGTTCGTGCTGTTCCTGCTAATCCAGTTCCTTCCGGACAGGATTAGCAAGGACAGCGCGGTGGTATATTCGATAGTATTCGGCTGCGCGTTGGAAGCGATACTGTTAATTGTGTCCGCAACGGCAAAGTCGCGGCAAAAGCTGAACGTGTTCGCGGACATAATCAGCGTTATTTACATAGTCCTGATTGCGTGGACGCTTGCCTCCGCGAAGTTTAATATTCTGCGCGAAATGTTGTTCCCGCCGCCCGGCGTAGTTTTCAAGCAGTTCATAGAGGACACGCTTGGCGAAAAGCACCAGGTTCTGACACACGTCGGAAGTTCGCTGGCTTTGATAGTCAACGGCTATCTGCTCGGGATTATATTTGCCGTTCCGTTGGGACTGCTGTTCGGTTACAGCGTCAGAGCCGGAAACGCGGCTACGTACATATCAAAGTTTTTGGCGTCGATTCCTCCGGTAGTGTATATTCCGTACGGAATCGCGCTGTTACCCACATTTCGGAGCGTCAGCGTAATGGTGATATTCCTCGCGACGTTTTGGCCCGTGTTCGCGGGAACAATCGCGGGCGTACTGTACACGGAGCGCAAGTATATCGACGCGGCGCAAGTATTCGGCTCCGGCAAACTGCGGATATTATTCACCGTAGTGTTACCCGGAGCGTTGCCGCAAATCTTCACGGGGTGTAACCAGGGCTTGAGCGTATCGTTTATACTGCTGACCTCCGCCGAAATGATAGGCGCGAGGAGCGGTATGGGCTATTACGTTAAGAATTACTCCGACCTCGGAAACTATACGCGGACAATCGTCGGCGTATTGCTAATCGGAGTGGTAATAAGCGCGGTGTTCGCGCTGTTCAATAAACTGCAAAAACGGCTGTTGAGGTGGAAAGTATGACACAGGTATTATGGTACGGACGCGGAGGTCAAGGAGCGTTCACGGCGGCGCGTCTGCTGGGCGCGGCGTATGCCTTGTCGGGCAATTACGCGCTCGCGTTTCCGAGTTTCGGACCCGAACGGCGAGGAGCGCCGATGAGGGCGTTCACTAAACTTGATACGAAGCCGATTGTAAGCCGCAGTGAAGTTAAAAACGCCGATTTTACCGTAATATTGGACGATACTTTGTACGACGGCGATTTCGGCGCCGGAACGGTGCTTGTCGCGACCCGCGAAATCTACGCGCTTGCGGAGCGGTTAAAACTTCCGACAGTTAATACGATTATGCTCGGACAACTCGCGGCTAAACTCGGCGTTACTCCGGAACTGCTAGACGGCGCGATTGAAACCGTAATGCCGGAACGCCTATGGGAGAGAAATAAAAATGCAATCAGAGCGACTATACCCGAATCCCGCTGAAATCCCGAACTCAACCGCGTTCAAGGCGGGGTATCTCGTAACCAAAAACGCGGGTTGGCGGAGCGTACGCCCTGTTATTGACGCCGGAAAGTGCGTTAAGTGTCAACAGTGCTATTTGTACTGTCCCGACGGTACAATTTCCCCGGAAATTGCCGTTGACTACGACTTTTGCAAGGGGTGCGGAATCTGCGCTAAAGCGTGCAGACTCGGAGCGATTACGATGATACCGGAACGAGGTGACGCCGATGCGTAAGTTTTTAAGCGGTAACGACGCGTTTGCCGAAGGTACTCGATTAGCGCGTCCGCAAGTGATTTCCGCGTATCCGATAACTCCGCAGACCACCGTTGTCGAACGGTTGTCCGAGTTTGTCGAGGACGGTTCGCTTGACGCGGAGTTTATCCACGTTGAGAGCGAACACTCCGCGCTGTCGTGCGCTATGGGCGCGTCACTCGCCGGAGTTCGGACATTTACCGCGACAAGCTCACAGGGTTTGCTGTATATGGCGGAATGTCTGCCGTATGCCGCCGGAGGGCGATTCCCTATCGTTATGATGAACGCGAACCGCAGCATAGCTTTGCCGTGGAACATCTACGGCGACCAAAGCGACAGTCTTAGCCAGATTTCGAGCGGTTGGATTCAGGCGTACGCGGAGAACGCTCAGGAAGCGCTGGACTTCGCGCTTATGAGCTACTATATCGCGGAATTACCTGAAATCAGTACGCCGTTTATGGTGAACCTTGACGGGTTTCACCTTACGCACACTTACGAAGTAGCCGACGTGCCGACTCAATCTCAGGCGGACGATTTTCTGCCTAAGTACGAAACGGCTAACCGCGTTAACTTTCAAACTCCGCAGAACTTTGGTTTTTCCGCGGGACCGGAGTGGAACGCCCGATTCAAACGCAATCAGCACGAAGCAATGCTAAACGTACGCGAAGCGGTCGCCGAAGCCGAAATCAGATTCGCGGGCATATTCAGGCGTAAGTACGGCGGACTTGTTGACGCGTACCGCTGTGACGACGCGGAGTACGTGTTAATTACGCTAGGCTCAATCAGCGGACTGTGCCGCGAGGTTGCGGACAGTTTACGCGAAAGCGGAGTAAAAGCCGGAGTATTACGGTTGCGTTATGTTCGTCCGTTCCCTGACGCTGAAATCCTCGGCGCGTTGAGAACCGCGAAAGCCGCCGCCGTACTGGAGAAAGATATTTCCGTCGGTCATACCGGAGTAATCGCCGCGCACATACCGCAGGCTAAACTAAACGTAATCGGCGGACTTGGCGGAGCGGACATAAGCGCGGAGCATATCCGCTCAATATTCGCCGCGTTACGCGACGGAGAGGAGGGGTTGAAATGGCTGTAGCCGATAAACTTGACGCTCGCGAGTTCTTTTTCGGACACAAGGCTTGCGCGGGCTGCGGAGGTTCGCTTGCGGTAAGAATCGCGCTGAAAGTATTGGGAGAACGCGCCGTAGCGACGCTTCCGGCGGGTTGTATGAGCGCGGTAGGCTTTAACTTTCCGCAACTGGCGTTTACCAATAACGCGTTTATCTCGCCGTTTGCCGCTACCGCAAGCGTAATGACGGGCTTGGAAGCCGGACTTAGGCGGCGCGGTGAAACAGATTACCATATCGTGGGATTCGCGGGCGACGGCGGCACTGCCGACATAGGTTTACAGGCGCTTTCGGGCGCGATTGACCGCAACGACAATATTATTTACATTTGCTATGATAATGAAGCGTATATGAACACGGGTATTCAAAAGAGCGGACTTACGCCGTTGGGAGCGAGAACTACCACTACGCCGGGCGGCAGCCGCTCGCGCAAAAAGGATATGTCGGCGATTATCGACGCTCACGGTATCCCTTACGCCGCAACCGCGAGCGTCGGCTACATCGACGACTATATCCGTAAAGTGGAAAAAGCCGCGTCGATTAAAGGTACGAAGTATATCCACGTTTTAGCTCCCTGTCCTACGGGTTGGGGAATCGCGACAGATGAAACCGTCGAAATCGCCAGAGAAGCCGTAGACGTTGGCGTATGGGAACTCAAAGAATACGAAAACGGAATTTGGACTACAAACATTGAACCTAAAAACCCCGACAGGGTTGAGGAATATTACGCCCGACAGGGCAGATTCAGAAATACCGGGAGGAAAACACAAAATGGCTAGGTATACACCGACAGGCAAGTATTGGAAAGAGGAGCTTGAAACGCTCCCCCGACCGGAACTGGAGGCTTTGCAGCTTAAAAGTTTGCGGGAGGAACTCGCGTTCGCCTACGCGAACGCTCCGTATTACAAACGCACGTGGGACGAAGCCGGACTAAATCCGAACGATGTTAAGTCGCTTGCGGATTTGCAAAAATTTCCGTTCATCAATAAACTTACCCAGCGCGATACTCAGGGCGTAGGTTCGTTTTTAGGCGAACTCGCCGGAGCGCCGGAGGAAGATGTGGTTTTCATATCCACGTCAAGCGGTTCGACCGGAGTACCTACGATGAGTCCGTTCACGCAACAGGATTTCGACGAGTGGCAGGACGTGGAATCGCGTTGGTTCTGGCAGGCGGGAATGCGTCCTAACGACCGATATATCCACGCGCTTAACTTCTCGCTGTACGTCGGCGGTCCCGACGTAATCGGAGCGCAGAACCTCGGAGCGTTGTGCATTTGGGGCGGCACTCTGCCCTCCGAGCGTCTGATTTTCATACTTCAGACCTATAAGCCGACTTGCATTTGGACAAGTCCGAGTTACGCGTGGTATTTAGGCGAAACGTGCCGCAAAAGCGGCGTTGACCCTAAAAAAGATTTGGCGATTAACAAAATCTTCGTCGCGGGCGAGATGGGCGGCTCAATCGGCGCGACCCGTAAGGCGATTGAGAATCTTTGGGGCGCGGAATTGTTCGACTTCTACGGACTGTCTGACATATTCGGAGCTTGCGCCGCTCAGTGCGAAGTTCACGACGGTCTGCACATCGCCGAGGACCATATTCTGGTCGAAACTATTGACTTGCAGACGGGTGAAGTCCTGAAACCCGGCGAACGCGGCGAACTTGTCTACACGACGCTCCGCAAAAGAGCGCGTCCGATGATTCGTTTCCGCACGGGCGACATCGGTTGGTTTGACACTTCTCCGTGTAAATGCGGACGTACTCACGGACGTATACACGTTGACGGACGTAAGGACGATATGTTTATCGTCAGCGCGGTAAACGTCTATCCCAGCGACATTGAGTACGTCATACGCGGTCTTGAGGAAGTCACGGGCGAATATACCGTACGTATCTATGAAAAGGATTTCACCTGCAAATACGAGGTCACTGTCGAAAACGCGAACGTAGAACAGCTGTCCGACGACGGAGTAGCGCGTAAAGTCAGCGACGCGCTTAAAGCTCGCTGCGGCGTTAAGCCTACGGACGTAATCGTACTTCCCGACGGCACTTTGGAGCGTTCCACTCATAAAGCGAAGCGTATAATCGACGAGAGGAATCTGGACTACAATATATGAAATCTCTTAGCGCGCGTACCGCCGGATTTACCGATTCGGTAATCCGGCGAATGACGCGAATATCACAAAAATACGGCGCGATTAATCTGTCGCAGGGTTTCCCCGACTGGGAACCTCCGCGGGAGTTGCTTACCGCGCTGTCCGATTCGGCTAATCTGCCGCACCAGTACAGCATAACCTGGGGCGCTCAGAATTTTCGCGAGGCGTTAGCGGAAAAACAGTCGCTCCTTATGGGTTTCGCGATTGACCCTGACAGCGAAATCGTCGTGACTTGCGGAAGTACCGAAGCGATGATGTGCGCTATGATGACCGTAACTAATCCGGGCGACAAGGTGATTGTGTTCTCGCCGTTTTACGAGAATTACGGCGCGGACACTATCCTGTCCGGCGCGGAGCCGATTTATGTCCCGCTTAAACCGCCCGAATTTGGCTTTGACGCTAACGAACTGGAGGACGCTTTCAAGCAGAATGTAAAAGCTCTGATACTGTGTAATCCGTCCAATCCGAGCGGAAAGGTATTTACCCGCGCGGAATTGGAGATTATCGCAGGGCTGGCGAAAAAATACGACGCGTACGTAATCACCGACGAGGTCTACGAGCATATAGTGTACGCTCCGCACGTTCACACGTATATCGCGGGTTTGCCCGGAATGCGGGAGCGCACAATATCGTGCAGTTCGCTGTCCAAAACGTACTCCGTAACGGGGTGGCGGTTGGGGTATATTATCGCTCCGCCGAACATAACCGAGGTTGCTAAAAAAGTTCACGACTTCCTGACCGTCGGAGCCGCCGCGCCGTTGCAGGAAGCGGCGGTAGCCGGACTGAAATTCGGCGAAGATTATTACTCCGGACTGCTTGCTAAGTATACGGCGAAGCGCGACCTGTTCATTAACGGTCTGCGCTCCGTAGGACTGCCGTTAACTGAGCCTCAGGGCGCGTACTACGTTATGCTTGACGTTAGCGAGTTCGGCTATACAAGCGACGTTGAGTTTTGCGAACGCTTAGCGGAAATCGTCGGTGTCGGAGCCGTACCCGGTTCAAGCTTCTTCCGCGAACCTGTGAATCACCTAATCCGTTTGCATTTCGCCAAAAGCGACGAAACCTTGTCAGCCGCTTTGGAGCGCCTTAGCGATATTAGAGCGAAAATGAAAAAATGACCCTGAATCCGTTGTAAGTTTTCAAAATATTCACTAAATATATGCAAATTCTTAATATCGGACCGCTATACTGATGTATCAGAACCTAAAGGAGAACCGCTATATGGAAGAATCCGGACTGAGAACCAGGAAGTTGCGTATCGGCGGTATGACTTGCGTTAACTGCCAGAATAAGATTGAGAAGAAACTTCGTAAAACCTCCGGCGTCCTAAAAGCGGAGGTCAGCTACAGTGCGGGAAACGCGGTCGTTACCTATAATCCTGATGTGGTTTCGCTCGAAAGTATCACCGCCGTCATTGAAAAACTGGACTACAAAGTTTTAACCGGCGCCGAACTTCCCGTTCCGAGCGCGAGCCGCGCCGTTGGTATTCTGGTTATTATCGTTGTTCTGTTTTTAGCGCTTCAGCAGTTCGGTATTTTGAATTTGCTTGTTCCCGGACAGTTAGCCGACGCGAGTATGGGCTACGGTATGCTGTTCGTTATCGGGTTGTTAACCTCGGCGCATTGCGTCGCGATGTGCGGAGGTATTAACCTATCACAGTGTATTCCCGACGGCGGGGAAAACGGCGGCGCGGCGGTACTTGTACCGACGGCGCTTTATAATGTCGGACGCGTAATCTCTTACACCGCGGTCGGATTTGTCGTCGGAGCGCTAGGCTCGGTGATTACGTTCTCAACCGCGTTTCAAGGCGCGCTCAAGCTAATCGGAGGCGTGTTTATGGTAATAATGGGAATCAATATGCTCGGAATATTCCCGTGGCTTCGCAAGTTGAATCCGAGAATGCCGAAAGTTTTCGCCCGTAGGATTGACAGGGAAAAATCAAACTCTAAGCGTCCGTTAGTCGTAGGTCTGCTAAACGGACTAATGCCGTGCGGACCATTACAGGCGATGCAGATTTACGCGCTGTCTACGGGGAGCGCGTTCGCTGGCGCGTTGTCGATGTTGCTGTTCAGCTTGGGAACCGTACCGCTGATGTTCGGATTGGG
>JAISKY010000185.1 GCA_031260745.1 Oscillospiraceae bacterium | reverse complement strand
AAGGGTCGGTCATTTATTGTTCCCCGTTCTGTTTAGTTCAGTCGAATCCGTTTTTTCAACTTTTTTCAGTACGTTGTCGATAGTGTTTTGCAATCCAAGGTAAAAGATATTCTCCAGTATTCCGTGAAACGGATTCGGGTCGAGAAGCTCAAAGTCCGCCGCCGCGGTTCTGGCGAGTGTTTCCAGTGTTTCGCGGATTGACGCGAGTTCAGCCGAGTTAATCAATGGATTATAGTTTCCGCGTTTGGTATCTTCGTCAATATCGTCGCAAGCGTCAAGCAGATAAATCATATACCCGATTTGATACAAAAGATGAGCTAATACTCGGCGGTTATAATCATCGTCGGAATACTCGCCGATAGCGGAAAGTATCTCCGCGAATTTATCCGCGCACCTAAACGCGGAATTCTCTTTATTATGCTCCAAAACAGTCAATTCGTCAAGTCTTTTTTTAGCGGTTTCCGAGAATTTTTCGTGAATAGTTCTCGATTTCCGAAATTTGCCGCTAATAACTGTCAAACTTGGGCGCGTTACGAACATTTTCTTCGCAAATCCGTCGTCCGTCAGCGAATCCTTTAGTTTGTAGTATCCCATAATGACGGAAAGACCGGCGGCTGTTTCGCGTACTCCGTCAACGAAACAATGCGGTTTTTTGCGTAAATCGGCGGGACATCTGCAAACCGTATTGCGGATTTCCTGTCCCGGTTTCGCAAGCAGCATAGTCAAAAACGTAAAATCGTAGTTTACGGCGAATCGAGCCGCGAAGCCGTAGCTCGATTTCAGCGTTTCGCACAGAGCGCAATAAACGCCCTTGTAGGTTTCCCATTCGCGGATTTTTAGCTCGGGCTTGTACGGACGAATATATCCGTACATCAGCGAACTTCGCCGGCTTGCAATCCGACAATCTCAACTTTGAAAAGACCTTTGGATTTTACGGTCACGGTATCTCCGACAGCGGCGTTAAGCGGGTTGCGAGCTTTTACCAATAGCTGTTTATTCGACACGCAGGACGCGCAGACCGCGCAAGCGTCGCAGCCCTCGCGAGTTACCGCGACCTCGGCTTTGCCGTCTGGGAATATTTTTTTTACAGTAGCGATTTGAGTCATAATAAAACCTCTTGCGGATTAATTTTCTTCTACGGCAATTTCTACGCTGACGCGTCCGTAGTTCTTGATTACGCCGACGTTATTTGCTCCGGCGACTATGACGCTTATGTCCTCCGCGTCAAGCTCGTGAACTCCGGGAGTCCGAGCGATGTCGGACACGTCGCAGATTACGGTTATGTCCTCGTCGGTTATGAATTCAAATTCGTCCGCCGAACCTCGAATGGTTACGAGCATACTTGAGGTAATAAACCTTACGGAATACCCCGGCGCGGCATTTTCCGCGGCGAATGCTCTGGCGGTTCTCGCGGTGGTAGACAAGCCTACAATGGTAACGGTTACTTCGGCGGTAAGCTCTCCTGATAGGTTCTCCATTCCGTCGTCAATTAGTATCGGTACGGTTTTTGTGAGTTTTCCGTTTATAGTGCCGAGGTCAATCTTATCCAGCGGTAGCAGATTAATCGCCGAAAGCGCGGAGGACTCGCCCTTTAAGCGGATAGTAGAGGGTTTGATTTCAACTGTGGCGTTATCAATGTCGGCTCCGCCTCCCGCGATTAGATTAACGGTAAGGCTGACTTCCTTTTGCATTTTTATGGGAAGTTCCACTTGGATTGACTGGTAATCCATCGTTATACCCTGAGTATCCACGACATTGCCCTCAATGTCGTACAATATCGGCTCGACATTTGCCACTATGGTTTCGGTTACATTATCCTGAACAATAGAAACCCACGCGTAATCAATCTCGTCAACGCGGGAACTCGGTCCGCGTATTGTCAGCGAGGCGGGAGTAAATTTCAGATTTTCTTTTAGATAACCCTCCCCGACGGAACCTTCAAGACTGCCGCGAATCGGGATTACTTTAGGTACAATGCGCTCTATATTGACGTCAATTTGTTCGGGTATCTTAGTAATAAACAGTTCGTTAAAGTTTACCTCCTCGGGGAGATTAATCGTATAAGTACACGGTACTTTCCCCGACGCGCGTATCGTTGTAAAGTCAAGGGTAACGCTTATTTCGCTGCGGTCGATATGACTGACGATATTGCGTTTCCCGCGAAGTACAAGCGTAACGGCAGTTGTATCGTACCCTGTAACGATTAGACCGTTCTCACTAAGTTGAGCTTCATCGCCCGTATAAAAGACGGGTACTCCGGTGAACTCGCGCTCTATGTCCTCGTTTTCCTCGTTTACAAGGAAAAGCCACACGATAAACGCAATCAGTACGGAAATTAACATCAGGAAAACCCTGTTAGAACCTATTTTAGAGGCTACCGTCCGGATTCGATTCATTTATGGTCCCTCCTTTCGGCGGATTTTTTCCCGGCTTCTCGGATTTTTCCGATAATCGTGTTTGAAGCGGCGTCCTCACCGATTAGCTCGGTGCGAAGCAACGCCTGAAGCATATCCGGCGAAAGTCTGCGTTTCAGCATACCGCCGACAGCAAGACTGATTGCTCCGGTTTCCTCTGACACGACTACAACAACCGCGTCGGTAAGCTCGCTGATTCCGATTCCGGCTCTGTGACGCGTACCTAGATTCCGGTCGAGGTTCGGATTCTGCGACAGCGGGAGCATACACGCCGCCGCGGTAATTCGGCCGTTTCGGATAATCGCGGCTCCGTCGTGTAGCATAGTCTTAGGATAGAAAATATTTTTAAGTAAGTCTTTATTGACGTTCGCGTCGATTACCGTACCGCTTTTGACTTGTTCGTCCAGTTTTATTCTACGCTCGAAAACAATCAGCGCGCCCGTAGAAGATTTGGAGAAATCAGCGGAGGCTGACGTAACGGAAACAATAACCGCGTCGGTTTCCTTCATACCGATATTTTGAGCGGCGGAGAAAACCTGAGAAATATCACTGCTGCCGACGCGCTCCAGCAAATGCCTAAGCTCCGGCTGAAACAGGATAATAACCGCGAGGATTCCCATTTGGAACGTCTGCCCGATAAAGAAATTCACGACCGTCATTTTGGTGAGCGACGCAATCCACATCAGCCCGATAAGCAGTAATACTCCGCGCACAACGCGTCCCGACCCGGTACGCGAAAAGTAGCGGAACATTTTGTAAATAAAGAACGCGACTATGGCAATATCAAGCACATCAGCTATGCCGATGGTCATAGTATAATCCCATACGAACATCATAGCGTCAAAAATCAAATTCAACAGCGCTGTCTACCTCCCCCCATTTATAACATTATACACTAATATTAGCTAAAACGCAATAGGGAAGATTATTATTAATTAATTGTTAATAAATGCAAATGCAATATCGCAAGCGCGGACGAAATTGTTGTTGACAAAACGGCATATTTGCGGTATTATATGAAGAACGTCAACCGGAACAGATAGAAGATAGAGAAAAGACGCGATGAACTTTCAAATGTTTACTGTTAACCATTAATTGTGTTGGAGGAGTTATGCCACGTAATCTGAATATAAAAAAAGTGCTGGTAATCGGTTCGGGACCGATTGTGATTGGACAGGCGGCGGAGTTCGACTACGCCGGCACTCAGGCGTGCCGGGTGCTTCGCGACGAGGGCGTAGAGATTGTTCTCGTTAACTCAAACCCCGCGACGATTATGACGGACAGCCATATCGCCGACCGCATATATATAGAGCCGCTTACTCCGGTAACGCTGAAGCGGATAATCGAAAAAGAAACTCCCGACAGCGTACTGTCGGGGTTAGGCGGTCAGACGGGGCTTACGCTGTGTATGCAGTTGTCGCGCGACGGATTCTGGGAGCAAATGGGCGTAAGATTGCTCGGCTCACCGATTGACGCGATTGAAAAAGCCGAGGACAGGGAGCTTTTCAAGGAAACCATGGAAGCAATCGGTCAGCCCGTAATCCCCTCCGACATCGCGACCGACCTTGAACGCGCCGCCGCAATCGCGGACGAAATCGGCTACCCGGTAATTGTGCGTCCCGCGTATACGCTGGGCGGTTCCGGCGGAGGAATCGCGGAAACCGAAGCGGAGTTCCGCGCTATCGCCCGTAACGGAATTGAGATGTCGCCGATTCACCAGATATTGGTTGAGAAGTCCGTCGCGGGCTGGAAAGAAATCGAGTTCGAGGTTATGCGCGACGGAATGGACAACGCGATAACGGTTTGTTCGATGGAGAACTTCGACCCTGTGGGCGTTCATACCGGCGACAGTATAGTTATAGCTCCGGCGGTTACGCTCGCGGATAAAGAGTATCAGATGTTACGCTCGGCGGCGTTGGCGATAATCCGCGCGCTTGGGGTTGAGGGCGGCTGTAATTGTCAGTTCGCGCTGAATCCCGACAGTTTTGAATACGCGGTAATCGAGGTTAATCCCAGAGTCAGCCGTTCGTCCGCGCTTGCGAGTAAAGCTACAGGTTATCCAATCGCGAAAGTCGCTACGAAAATCGCGCTCGGCTATACGCTTGATGAGATTCCTAACGCGGTTACGGGCAGTACGTTCGCGGCGTTTGAACCCGCGCTTGACTACGTCGCGGTAAAGTTTCCGAAATGGCCGTTTGATAAGTTCGTCTACGCGAAACGCGACTTAGGCACTCAAATGAAAGCGACCGGGGAGGTTATGGCAATCTCCGACACGTTCGAGTCCGCGCTTATGAAAGCTATTCGCGGAGCGGAAATCAGTTCAGAGAGCAGAAAACAGAGAGCGGAGATAACCAATACGCAACTGCTGTCAGAAATCAGCAAAGCTACCGACGACAGGATTTTTAAGGTTTTCGACGCGCTAAGACGCGGGATTACTCCACAGGAGATTTTTGACGCGACTAAGATTGACAAATGGTTCCTGTATAAACTGCTCCCGCTATGCAAGGGAACGTCAGATAACTCCGCTCTCTTATCTGTGAAATCTCCTCTGATTTACAAGATGGTTGATACGTGCGCGGGCGAGTTTGCGGCTACAACTCCGTATTTTTATTCGATTGAGGGTAATGGCGAAAACGAGGCTTTGGAGTTCATCGCCAAAAGTGTAAAAGAGCGCGTACTGGTACTCGGTTCAGGACCGATTAGGATAGGACAAGGTATTGAGTTCGACTATGCGTGCGTACACTGCGTTTGGTCGCTGAAAGAGCTTGGTTACGAGGTCATTGTAATAAACAATAACCCTGAAACGGTTTCGACAGATTTCGACACAGCGGACAGATTGTACTTTGAGCCTTTGCATATAGACGATGTAATGAGCGTAATCGAAATCGAGAAGCCTATAGGCGTAATCGTGGCGTTCGGCGGCGGTACGGCGATAAAGCTGACGCAAGAACTTAACAGGCGCGGAGTGAAGATACTCGGAACGTCAGCGGATTCGATTGACGTATGCGAGGACCGCGACCGCTTTGATAAACTTCTTGAGGATTTGGACGTAAAGCGACCCGCGGGTTTCGGAGTATTTACGGAGGTTGAGGCGTTAACCGCGGCGGGAACGCTGGGTTACCCCGTGCTAATGCGTCCGAGTTACGTACTTGGCGGTCAGAATATGATTATCGCCTACGGCGACGACGACATAAAAGAGTATATGGAAGTAATACTGCGTCAGAAGCAGGAAAACCCCGTGCTGATAGACAAGTACCTTAGCGGGCGGGAGATTGAGGTTGACGCTTTGTGCGACGGTACGGACATTCTTATTCCCGGCATAATGGAGCATATCGAACGCACCGGAATACACTCCGGCGACAGTATCGCCGTATATCCGGCAACTCACATTGAGGACGATTTGGCGGAGCGGATTTTTGAGGAAACCAAAAAGCTTTGCGCCGCGCTTGACGTGAGAGGTCTTGTAAATATCCAGTACGTAATAACCGACGGAGAAATCTTCGTAATTGAGGTTAACCCCAGGGCGTCGCGTACCGTGCCGTATATCAGCAAAGTTACGGGAGTACAGATGTGCGATGCGGCGACCAGATTGAGTTTAGGGCAGACTCTCGCGGAGTGCGGACTAAAACCGGGGTTTGCTAAAATCCCGCCGTATACCGCGGTAAAAGTTCCGGTGTTCTCGTTTGAGAAACTTACGGACGTGGATACTCAGTTAGGTCCGGAGATGAAATCGACAGGGGAAGTTTTGGGCGTCGGTAAGAACTTACAGGAAGCCTTATATAAAGGTTTAGCGGCGGCGGGTTACAAAATGCGTAAGGGCGGCGGAGTATTCATTACCGTTCGCGACCAGGATAAAAGTGAGATTGCGGACATCGCGAAGAAGTTCGTTAATATCGGGCTGAAACTATATGCAACCGCCGGAACCGCTAAAATCCTGTGGATTGCCGGAATGGAAGTTGAGGTAGTCAATAAGATTTCGGAAAATTCGGTGGTTAACAGTCGGACTTTACTTGAAAGCGGAGAAATCAGCTATATTATCAGCACGTCTACCAACGGGCGCGACCCCGCCTTAGACAGCGTTCAGATACGCCGCAAGGCTACGGTGCTTGGTATTCCGTGCCTTACGAGTTTAGATACGGCAGCGGCGTTAGCGGACAGTATGCTAAGCCGCTACGGAGAGCATAACACGGAATTGGTTGATATAAACCGTATGCGTCCGGAGCATATACAACTGCCGTTCACCAAAATGCAAGGGTGCGGCAACGACTATATTTACATCGACTGTTTCAAGTACGATTTGGAGGCGTTGGGTATTAGTTCGCCGGAAAGTTTAAGCGTGTTCCTGTCCGACCGCAGATTCGGCGTAGGCGGCGACGGCGTTATTCTGATTATGCCCTCCGAAATCGCGGACGCTAAAATGAGAATGTTCAACCTTGACGGCAGCGAGGGCAAAATGTGCGGTAACGGAATCCGCTGTGTCGCGAAATATCTGTACGACAACGGGATTATTAAAACGCGGGAGATGAAGATTGAAACTTTGTCCGGCATTAAGGAGTTGTACGCCAACACTCAAAACGGCGAAGTTTCGTCAGTACGCGTAAATATGGGTAAAGCGACGGTCACGTCGGAAATCAGCGTTGAGGGAAATACCCGCAGGTCAGTCGGAGAACCGGTTTACATCGACGTAGGCAATCCTCACAGAGTTGTGTTCGTTGACAGCGTAGACACCGCCGACGTTGAGGGTATCGGTAATATGTACCCAGATTACAATAACGAATTTACGAAAGTTGTGGATTCCAAACGTCTGCAAATGCGGGTATGGGAGCGCGGAAGCGGCGAAACCTTAGCGTGCGGTACGGGAGCTTGCGCGGCGGTAGCGGCGGCGGTGCTGAAAGGTTACTGCGAGAAAGATACCGACGTAAAGGTTCAGCTTTTGGGCGGCGATTTGACCGTTCAAGTAACCGACGAGACGGTTTATCTTACCGGAGAATGTAAAACCGTCTACAATGGAGTTGTAAGAATATGACCGGCGTGCCGCCGGAGGCATAGGGCAACAACCCAGAGTATTTTCAATTGAGGGGAACATCATCAAATGACCGATATGCACACTCACCGGCGTGCCGCCGGAGGCATAGCGTAACAACTCAAAGTAATTTTCAGCCGAGGGGAACATCATCAAATGACCGATATGCACACTCACACGCGCATTTCAGCGGACTCTGACGAAACGATGGCGGCGTATATTGCCCGCGCAAACGAAATCGGCGTAAATACGATTTGTATTACCGACCACGCGGATTGGAATCCTTTCGATACGGGTTGGAAATATTACGACGAGGTTAGCTATTTCGCTGATTTTGAGTACGCGAGCAAAAACTCGGACGGAGTGGAATTGCTCGCGGGAGTTGAGTTCGGCGAACCTCACCTGTACCGCTCTGAATTTGAAAAGCTGTGCAATTCGCCGTTCGATTTCGTAATCGGCAGCGTACATTACACTAACAGCTATCCGGAATGGTTTTTCAACGTGCTGATAGAGTGCGGAGTGTCCGCGGAGGACTGCTATAACTCGTACTGGGATTCCGTTTTGGATTGCGTGAGTTACGGCGGATTCGACTGCCTGGGGCATATTGATATTCCAAAGCGGTACTACAAAACTTTGCTCTACGACGAGAGCAAAATTCGCGTGATATACCGCCGTATGCTTGACAACGGCATAATACTTGAGATTAACACGTCGTCGCTTCGACGCGGACTGGACGTAGCAATGCCTGACCGTGAACTGTTGGATATTTACAAACGCGAGGGCGGGAAGTTCGCGACGATTGGTTCGGACGCTCACCGCGCCGAGGATTTAGCAGCGGGAAACTCCGAAGCTGAAGCGTTATTGAAAGAATTCGGACTTACGGAAGTTACATTTAGGAACCGCGTTTTGAAAGAGGTAAACAAATGAGCAAAATAGTAGTGCTGGATTTCGGCGGACAATATAAAGAGCTTATCGCGCGCAGAGTGCGCTCGCTGAACGTGTATTCTGAGGTTCACCCCGGTCGGATAAGCGCGGACGAGCTGAAAACGATGAACCCGGACGGCATAATCCTTACCGGCGGACCTAACAGCGTTTATCTGCCGGACAGTCAGACGTGCGACCCCGGAATATTCGGCTTGGGCGTTCCCGTACTTGGGATTTGCTACGGTATGCAGTTGATGGTTCATACTTTAGGCGGTAAAGTCGCGCCGGGTGAGGTTTCGGAGTTCGGGGTTGTGGACTGCGAATTTCGCGGTACTAACCGCAAGGTTCTGATGTCGCACGGTGACAGAGTTTTTGCGCTGCCGGAGGGATTTCGAGTTTTAGGCTCGACTAAAGACTGCCCGATTGCGGCGTGTGAGAACGTCACGGCGAAGCTGTACGCGGTTCAGTTCCACCCGGAGGTTACTCACACTGAACGCGGGATTGAGATAATACAGGATTTCCTATTTAACGTGTGCAAGATTACGCCGGACTATTACCTTGACGACGTTATTGACACTTTGTGCGAGCAGATTCGCGGTCAGGTCGGCGGCGACCGCGTATTGCTAGGACTTAGCGGCGGTGTGGATAGTTCCGTAGTCGCGGCTTTGCTCAGCAAAGCCATTCCGAGTCAGACGCTGTGCGTATTCGTTGACCACGGTCTAATGCGTTTGAACGAGGGCGACCAAATAGAAAGCGTATTCTCCAAACGCGATTTGGAGTTTGCCCGCGTAAACGCGGAAACCAGGTTTTTGTCAAAACTTACGGGAGTAACCGACCCTGAAAGCAAACGCAAGATAATCGGCGAGGAATTTGCCAGAGTTTTTGAGGACGTAGCAAAATCGCGCGGCAATACCGAGGACTATTTTTTGGCTCAAGGTACGATTTATCCGGACGTAATCGAAAGCGGCGACAGCAAAACGGGCGGCGCGGACGTAATCAAGAGCCATCACAACGTCGGAGGTCTGCCGAAAGATTTGAAGTTCAAAGGCTTGGTTGAGCCGCTTCGCGGCCTGTTCAAAGACGAAGTAAGAGCGTTAGGGCGCAAACTCGGACTTCCTCCGGAATTGGTAGAGCGTCAGCCGTTCCCCGGTCCCGGTCTTGGGATTCGCGTAATCGGCGACATTACAAAAGACAAACTTGACGTGCTTCGCAAAGCCGACGCGATTTTCCGCGAGTCAATCGACGGAATACCGTTTGAGGAACGTCCGGCTCAGTATTTCGCGGTTCTGACAGACTTACGCGCGGTCGGAGTAACCGGCGACGCGCGGAGCTACGGCAACGTACTCGCGCTTAGAGCCGTGTATACGGACGATTTTATGACGTGCCGCTATGTACCGCTCACGCACGAGCTTTTGAACGGCGTTTCGCAGCGCATAACAAACGAGATACGCTCCATAGGCCGCGTAGTGTACGACATAACCGACAAGCCGCCAGCTACTCTGGAGTGGGAGTGACTCGGTATTATTCGCTCCATTTCTGCCCGGCAAAAATATTTTCAAAAAAGCAAAAAAATGCTTGACAAACGCTTTTTTGTGTGTTATAGTATCACAAAACATTGATGAAGAACGGTCGTGCAAAACTTCGTTTTCAGAGAGTATCCGGTTGGTGTGAGGATATATCGAAATGTACGGCGAATCGCTTCGGAGTTCGGCGCCGAACAATTTTCAATCGCTCGAGAGATTGAAGGTTAAGTAAGTTTCCGCGTGTTGGGATACGTTAGTTCCGGGGAAGTGTCGGCTTCCCGCAAAGCGGCGTTTTACCGTGAGGTTGACGCAATATGGGTGGTAACGCGGGTGATTTTTCGCTCGTCCCATAGCTGTAAGAGCTATTTGGGGCGGGTTTTTTGTTTTGCCCCGGCAATATGCAAACCGCAAATAGACGTGTTAGCGTTATTTAGCGGTTAAAAATCAGACAAGGAGTAATTAAAATGGACACAAAAATCATTGACATCGCCGAGCGCATAAAAGGTCTGCGCGACGACTGCGGATACACCGTAGAGGAAATGGCAGAAGCGGCTAACGTAACACTTGAGGAATACCGTAAGTACGAATCCGGAGTGATTGATTTCCCCTACAGTTTCCTGCACAGATGCGCGGAGAAGTACGGCGTGGACGTTGTGGAACTTCTGACGGGCGAATCGCCGCACTTGCTGGGTTACGCTATTATCCGCAACGGTAAGGGCTTACAAATGAGCCGCCGCGAGGGTTTCCAGTATTTTCACCTTGCTCCGCTGTTCCGCAATAAACTTGCCGAACCGTTTAGGGTTATCGCTCCGTTTAAGGAGGAGGACCAGACTAAGCCAATCGAGCTTAACACTCACGAGGGTCAGGAGTTTGATTTTATCCTAAGCGGAAAAATGCGATTCGTATTTGAGAAGCACGAGGAAGTGCTTGAAGCCGGCGACAGCGTGTTCTACGACAGCGGCAGAAGTCACGGTATGATTGCCATTGAGGGTAAACCGTGCGAATTTTTAGCCGTCGTAATCAAACCAAAGGAGGCCTGAGATAATGCTTAATACTAAACCGAGAAATATAAATCTGCGCTACGTTGACGAAGAATACGACGAAAACGGCGTATTGACAAAATATAAACTCAAATATCCCGATAATTATAACTTCGGGTACGATTGCGCTGACGACATCGCGGTTAACGACCCCGACCGCAAAGCTATGGTATGGCTGAAGCCTGACGGCGAGGAACGCGTTTTTACATTCGCGGAAATGAAAACTTTGTCGGACAAGACTTGCAATTATCTGTCATCGCTTGGGATTAAAAAGGGCGATTTCGTGCTTGTAGTCTTAAAGCGTCACTGGCAGTTCTGGCCGGTAGCGACCGCTTTATGCAAAATGGGCGCGGTAATGGTTCCGGCGACGTTTATGCTTAAACCTCACGACGCGGAGTACCGCGTCAAGGCTTCTGGAGCAAAAGCCGTACTTTGTACGGTCGAAAGCGGAGCGGCGGACGCGTTCGACGCGATTGCGGAAACCTGTCCGGAGCTTAAAATCCGCGTAAGCGTTAACGGCTCTCGCGAGGGTTGGCTTGATTTCGACGCCGAGATGCCTAAGTCCTCCGATAAGTGGGAGCGCGTTGATACCAACGTCCACGAGCCTATGCTGACGTACTTTTCAAGCGGAACCTCCGGCTATCCGAAAATGGTTTTGCACGACCATTTGTACTCGCTGGGGCATTTGCTGGGCGCGAAGCATTGGCATTGCGTTAATCCGGAGGGCTTGCACTTCACAATCGCGGATACCGGTTGGGGTAAAGCCGTATGGGGAAAACTATACGGGCAATGGCTGATGGAAACGTGCGTGTTTACCTACGATTTTGACGCGTTTGTTCCCGCCGATATACTCAAGCTGATTGAAAAGTATAGTATTACGACGCTGTGCTGTCCTCCGACGATGTACAGGTTTCTGCTAAAAGAGGATTTCAGCCAAGTTAACATCTCGCGCCTTGAATACTGTACTACGGCGGGCGAGGCTTTGAACCCCGACGTATTCAACGAGTGGAAAGCCCTCACGGGCGTAACCATAATGGAGGGCTTCGGTCAGACGGAAACCACCGTAACAATGTGCAATCTTAAAGGCACGGAGCCTATTCCGGGTTCGCTCGGCAAACCGTCGCCGCAGTACGTGGTTGATTTGCTTGACCCCGACGGTAATAGCTGCCGTACCGGAGAAACCGGCGAG
>JAISKY010000114.1 GCA_031260745.1 Oscillospiraceae bacterium | reverse complement strand
AGAAAATATGCAAACAGATATTACTTTTGAGCAATCGCTTGCCAGATTAGAGGAAATCGTCCGAGCTTTGGAGCGCGGCGACGCTCCGCTGGACGCGGCGTTGGCGTTGTTTGAGGAAGGCACCGCGTTGGTTCGAGGTTGCTCCAAGCAGCTTGACGAGGCTGAGCAAAAAATCACACTCTTGATAAAAGGCGCGGACGGCGCTCCCGTAGAGTCGGAGTTCGCCGCCGCGGAGTAGTCTTACTAGCCAACCACGCCTTATCAGCGGAGAGCCGCGTACCAACGGACTTAATATTTTTGAGCGCCAACCCAATGAAGGAAGTGGAGGTTCTTAGGGGGAGGAACCGTTGGTTCCTCCCCCTAAGCGCGTTTTTGGTTACTTTTTGCGCGTCCAAAAAGTAACCCCTCCGCGGGTAGCGGCTCGCGAGAGTAGTTTATCCAATATACGGTTGCTCTTTGGTGAGAATGGTGATATAATAATATACTTTCAAAAAAGGGGATTCACAAATGAGAACGCAAGCTGCTAAGAACAAGACGGCGTGGGAGTACCGCGCTTACGAGTTCCAGAATAACCAACACGGTTCCCCGCGCGAAGAAGCCGAGCGTATTATGCAAAATCCCGACCGGACTATTCGGCTTTACAGCAAATATTTTCAAGACGTTAGCGGACTGAAAATTGCGAATCCCTGCGGCAGTCACGGTCGAATCGCTACAGCCCTCGCCGTAAAGGGCGCGAGCGTTACGGTTTTTGACATCTCGGAGGGCAACCGGAAATACGCGACCGAACTTGCCGAGAGCGCGGGAGTTCCGCTGGAGTACGTCATCGGAGATTTCATTGAAACGGATATGGCGAGATACGGCGGTAAGTTCGACGTAGTTCTATCCGAGGGCGGCATACTGCACTACTTCGAGGACATAGACGCGTATACGAGCGCGGTGTTCGGACTGCTGAAATCCCGCGGACGGTTGATTCTCAACGACTTTCACCCGTTCCATAAGATTAATCAGACCGGCAAGACCTACGGAGATTATTTCGACTCTGCGCTATACAACGGCGATGTCGCGTACAAGCGTTTCTTCCCGGAGGACGAGCGCTCCGCGTTCCCGGACTGCTCGTTGAGGTTCTACACGATAAGCGAGATTATCAACTCGGTAATTCGCGCCGGATTTGTTTTGAAATCGTTCGACGAAGTTCCGGATTACGACAATCCGAAAATTCCGGGTATGTTTACCATAGTCGCGGAACGCGAAAATTAACTGTTAAAGAGGTTGCCGATGTCTGAATTTGAGGCTAAACTTGAAAACTACCGCGCGCTCGTCGAGGACGCGCTTGACAAAACGTTCCCCGACGAACCGGGGCTTAACGAGATAATGAGGTACTCCGTACTTGGCGGCGGAAAACGTCTGCGCGGAATTTTAGCGCTTGCGTTCCGCGAAGCGAATGGCGGCGCGTTAGCCGATGCTATGCCGCTCGCGTGCGCGGTCGAGCTTCTGCATGCGTACTCGCTGATTCACGACGATTTGCCGTGTATGGACGACGACGATTTTCGCAGAGGTAAGCCGAGCGCTCACAAGAAATTCGGAGAGTGGCAGGCTTTACTCGCGGGCGACGCGCTCCAAGCGCTGGCGTTCAAACTTGCCGCGGCGGAAGGCTCGGAGTACGCCGCGACACTCGCCGAAGCCGCCTACGCTATTTGTGTCGGGCAGTATCTTGATTTGGCTCACAGCGACGATTTACACGCTCTGACGCTGAATAAAACGGCGGCTCTGTTCGCCGCCGCGTGTAAACTCGGAGCTAATACCTCCGCCGCGAACGACTACGGAGTGAATTTAGGCTTGACATTTCAGCTCCGAGATGATATACTTGACAAAGACGGTTACTTCGCCGCAGTCGGCGAAGCGGAGTGTGTTCGCTTAATGCGCGAGTACACCGCCGCCGCTAAATCCGCCGTCAGTGACTCGTTCCTGATTTGGCTTGCGGACTATTTGACGGAGCGTACAAAATAATGAAACGCGTATCATCTCAAAAACCGCAGTCAATGATTGTACAGCCGTGTTTTATTGTCGGCACATATAACGACGACGGCTCGCCGAACTTCGCGCCTATTACGTGGATTAGCGTGACTGTGGACAACGACGGCGAATCGTATATGCTTGTATTAAGTACGGGCGCAAAGCGTACCGGCGCGAATCTTGCCGCTCGCGGAATTTTCTCCGCTAACCTCGCGAGCGTCGATATGCTTGGGCTTGTGGATTATTTCGGCTCGCGTTCCGGCAGCGACGGTCCGAAAAACGCTATTCATTACGAATACGAAAACGGACAGTTCCTGAAAGTCCCGACGCTCAACCAAAGCCGGTGGGTCTACGAGTGCGAAGTCGTAAAGGTAGTCAATACCGCTCCCGATACAAATACCTACTTCGCCCGCATAGTTAATACGCAAGTTCCGGAGGAGTATTCCGGCTCCGGCAATTTCGACGTAGACCTCGTTTCGCTCGACCCGGTCGTGTACTCCGGTACGTATCACTCTATCGCCCGTAATTTAGGCGGAATCGGCGATTTTATGCCGCCTGATTGCTGAACTGTCTGCCTCCGTAGTTAAATGGATATAACAACTCCCTCCATAGTATTTGATTATCCGATTCCATTTGCGTTTCTAATTTTACATATTTTGTGAACTTTTGCTCTAAGCCCTCGTAGTTAAATGGACATAATAAGTCTCTCCTAAAGACTGGTTGTGCGTTCGATTCGCGCCGGGGGTGCCATAGATGCCGTAAAATCAAGGTTTTGCGGCATTTTTACTTTGTGATATTCTCGGCGAACAGCTTGTGTTTAATATTAACAGAGCGTTGGCTAATATTAACATATTGCTAATTCGAATTGAACTGATTTTTCGGGTTTGCTAATAAAATTGGCATTCTTGCTAATAGGAGCTTTTATGCGCTCGTTAATCAGAGTAGCTAAGGCATCTACCAGCTCAAAGTCGCTTTTCAACTGCTCTATCAATGTCTGCAGTGTAAGTGTTGAATTCT
>JAISKY010000048.1 GCA_031260745.1 Oscillospiraceae bacterium | reverse complement strand
CGCGTGCGGACTCTCAGTGTCATTGCGTTCCCGGGCAGCACACGCTTTTACTACACACTCACCATCGGCCGCCGTCTCGTAGAACGTATTTCCAGTGCAGAGCGTACACTTCGTCGGTTCCGTTTTGTTTACGTAGCACGCCTCTGTAGAGCGCATAAACGGTATAGCGTAATAGTGACCGTCAAACGAACACTCGTCCAGAAACCGCGGAACTATTTCCGACCGGGCGGGAGCGTTGAAATTAACTTCGCTCCCGCCAAGACCGTATTTATCATCGGAAAATAAATCGTCAAGCGGTATAACTGTGTTTGTTCCGGTTAAATATGTCGCGATATGGTCGGGGTAAGTAATACAAACATTCGGCGTCGTATTAGTCGAGAGGTTTGTTATAACGTCGTTATATATTTTACCGTAATCCGTATATAAACGTATATTTACGGTTATGTTCGGATACAGCGCTTCAAAGTCGGCGATTGCTTTCCTGTAAATATCAGTTTGAGTTTTATTCGAGTCGTTCTTTGCCCAAAATGTGATTTCGTATTCGCACGACGCGTCAAAACTTTCGGGCGGCGCGAACGCGTTAAGCCCTCTTGAGCCGTGACACCCTGAAACCGAGAATAAGACGGCGGCAAAAATTAAAATAAGAAATACAGATAATACCTTTCGCGTTTTGTTCATCCTTTTGTTCCTCCGCGTGACACGCCCTCCATAACTTTGTTACGGAAAATCAAAAACAAAATGATTAAAGGAATCGAAATCACAACTACCACCGCCATCATCGCCGGAATGTTTTCGCGGCCGAATCCGTTTTCGCGTATCTCCTGAATCCCGTTTGAAATAAGGAAATAATTCGCGTCGTCGGTGATAAGCCGCGGCCACACGAACGAGTTCCAGCACTCAATGACTTTCAGAATCACAATTGTTATTATCGTGGGCTTGCAGATGGGTATCATCACCTTGAACAAATATTTCAAGTCGGAGGTCGCGTCAACTTTAGCGGCATAATACAGTTCGTCCGGTATCTGCGCCAGGTTCTCTTTTAGAAGGTAGATATAAAAAACCGACGTAACGGACGGCAGAATCAGACCAAGAAACGTGTTACGCATATCAAGTTTTGTGATAGTCACATAGTTAGTGACAATTACAAGCTCGTTAGGTATCATCATAAGCGCCAGACATAGTATAAACGCGATGTTCTTTCCTCTGAAGTTAAGTTTAGCAAATGCAAACGCGGCAAAAATCGTCACGACCAGCATTACCGCCGTAGTGGTAATCGTGAATATAAGCGTATTCGCAAAATATCTGCCGAGCGGTACCGCAGTAAAGGCTGATACATAGTTGTCCATAGTCGGCGATTGAGCGAAAAACATCGGGATATACTCTGAATTGTAGGAGCTATAGCTTTTTACGGAGGATAGTATCATCCAATAAAAGGGAAATAGAACCATAACGCCCCAAATGGTCAGCAACGCGTATATAACGACGTTTCCTACCGTTTTGCCGACTGTTGCCGACTGTTTTATTCTATTGTAGTCAGTTTGGTTAGTCATATATCCCGCCTCTCAATAGTAAATATGCTTTTTGCTTATCAGCGAATTAATACACGTTACCGTTAACACAAGGATAAGCAATATGATTGCCGCCGCTGACGCGTATGACGGATACCCTCCGCTGTTGCCGTATAGCATATCGTAGATATAGCCGACGATGGTGTTCATCTCCGCCGCGTTCAAGTCGGTGCCGAATAACGCGACTGCGTCGCTGTACGCCTTGAACGCGCCTATAAAACCGGTGATTATCAAGTAGAAAATCATCGGCGAAATCATAGGCAGCGTGATTCTTGTGAAAGTTCTGATTTTTGATGTGCCGTCCACTTTTGCCGCGTTATAATACTGCGGATTTACAGACGCGAGCGCGCTTGTCAGTATCAAAACTTTGAACGGCATTACAATCCATATCGTGTAAAAGCACAGTACGAACATTTTCGCCCAATATGGTCCGTCGATAAAATCGACCGAACCGCCGCCGAACCAGTTAATAAACAGGTTAATCAGTCCGTCGGTATACGCGGTTTTCTTGAACAGAATCATAAATACCAGACCGACAGCCAATGTGTTCGTCACATACGGGAGAAAATACACCGTCTGATATAGCTTTTTTAACGCTTTGATTGAGTTTAGCCCCGCCGATATAAGCAACGCGGCGCCGGTAGATACGGGAACGGTGATAATGACAAGAATAAACGTGTTTTTTACCGCCTGTAAAAAGTAGGGGTCGTGTAAAACGTAGGAGTAGTTATATGAGCCGACTCCAAAATAAGTCTGCGAAGCGGAGTTATAGCCCTCCTCGAAGGAATAGATAAAAACATCGACGAGGGGATAGACCATAAAAAATCCCAAGAAAAGAACCGCCGGTAAAAGGTACAGCCAGCCTTTGTTGTTTCTCTTATCCATAATTTCCGCTTTCCGCCATATCGTCAGACATTAAAAAAGATACGGGCTTCGGTTTCTTTGCCGAACAGAAGCGCCTTATTTGGTTTTATGGCAAATCTGACATTTGACAACTCTAAATCCGCCGCGCTTTCCGCGTCGATAATGGAACGTATAGTAGAATTATCCGAAGCGTCGTGGGTGGAGATTACGCTGACGTCGCGCCCCATAACCTCTACGCGGTTGAGATTACAGCGGAGCGGACCGTCGCGGTCAAGAATGAATCCCTCCGGGCGAATACCAACGTATATGTCCTGATTGGGTACGCCGTTTATCTTCAGAACGGCGTCGTCTCCGATAAAAAGCGTACCGTCTGTTACTCTCCCGGTGAATATGTTTACGGGCGGCGAACCGAGAAACTTAGCTACAAATAGATTCACCGGATTGTCATAAACGTCCTGTGGCTTTCCGATTTGCTCTACAACTCCGTTACGCATAACGACAATTATATCGGAAATGCTCATTGCTTCCTCTTGGTCGTGAGTTACAAAGACGGTAGTAATTTGAGTTTGCCGCTGAATGCGCCTAAGTTCCTCACGCGTTTGAAGTCTAAGCCGCGCGTCAAGGTTGGAAAGCGGCTCGTCTAACAGGAGTATGCGGGGCATTTTAACTAAAGCCCGCGCGATAGCTACGCGTTGCTGCTGACCGCCTGACAACTCGCTTGGCTTACGGTCCATTAGCTCGTCAATTTGAACGAGTTCGGCGACTTCGCGCGCTTTGGCAAGCATATCCGGTTTCGATAACTTGTCCGAGCCTTTTAGATTTTGCAGTGGGAAAAGTATGTTCTGCCGTACCGTTAAATGCGGATATAACGCGTAGTTCTGGAATACGAACCCTACTCCCCTGTTTTCCGGAGGTAAATCGGTTACGTCGTCATCGCCGAAGAATATTCTGCCCTCCGTAGGCGTCTGTAGTCCGCATATCAGGTTAAGCGCCGTACTTTTACCGCAACCGGAGGGACCAAGCAACCCTACGAGTTCGCCGTCTGGAATTTCAAAATTGAAATCACTGACCGCAACAACGTCGGCATTAGCCTTTTTATTTCGGCTTGGAAAGACCTTCGATAGATGCTGTAGTACAACTTTCATTATGGTTATCCCTAATTATATTTAGCTGAGGCATTTTTAACAACGCATACGCCGACACGGCTATAGCGACTTTATACGAATTTATATTAGCACTTTGCGGCTGTATTGTCAAGCGAAAAATGCGTATAGCCGCGGCAGCGAACCTGTTGCGGTTAATATATATCAATATTATCTTCCTTTTTCTCCGGAGACAGACGGATATTGCGGCGGTAGATTATAAATACCGGTAGATTCCCATATTATAAAACGCTTGACAAGTCCGATTTTTTCGCTTATAATTCAATCAGGTTGCGCCGAGCGCGCGGCAAACTACAGATATACGAGGTAACTGACGATGGAATTTACTTACAAAACTAAGGGCGTGTGCGCCGACTCTGTAAAAATCGACCTGGAGGACGGAGTTGTGCGTTCCGTGGAGTTCGACGGCGGGTGCAGCGGTAACACTCAGGGTATCGGCAAACTCGTCGCGGGTATGAAAGTCAGCGACATAATAGAACGTCTTGACGGTATTCGCTGCGGACGCAAGCCTACAAGCTGCCCCGACCAGTTAGCGAAAGCGCTGAGTTCGTTGGAATCGGGCAACAATCAATAGATGAAGCGTTTTGTAATCAAAGCGAACGACGCTAACCAGAGAGTTGACCGCTTTTTGGAGAAACTCGCGCCGTTACTGCCGAACTCGCTGGCTCAGAAATATATTCGTCTGAAACGCGTCAAGGTCAACGGCAAAGCCGTCAAGCGCGACTATCGGCTGACCGTCGGCGACGCGCTTGAGTTGTACATCAACGACGAGTTTTTCGACCGTCCTAACGAGGACAACGCTTATCTCGCGATAACCTCTCCGAGAGTTGACGCGCTTTACGAGGACGAGAATATTCTGCTTGCGCTGAAACCGCCGGGAATGCTTTCGCACCCGGCTGACGGCGAGTACGTCAGTACGCTGATAACTCATATTCAGGCGTACTTGCTGGCGAAAAACGAGTGGTTTCCCGGCGGCAGCGAAACATTCCGACCCGCGCTGTGCAACCGAATCGACCGCAACACGGGCGGAATCGTAATCGCGGCTAAAAACGCCGAGGCTTTGCGTATAGTTTGCGACAAAATCAGGGAGCGTGAAATTGAGAAATACTATCTCGCGGCTGTTCGCGGTAAACTAATCCCGGAATCCGGTCGGCTTGAGGGCTTCATCTTCAAGGACGCGAAACTCAACCGCGTCTATGTGCGCGAGCAATCAACAGCCGGAGCGAAATCCGCGGTAACGGAGTATGAAACACTGGCGGTTTCCGGCAATCTGACGCTTTTGGAGTGCCGCCTAATCACCGGACGCACTCACCAAATAAGAGCGCAGTTCGCCGCCGCGGGCTTTCCTCTGCTGGGCGACGGCAAGTACGGCGCCGCGCCGCAAAAGCCCGATAACTCAGGGGAGCGTTACCAGGCGTTGTACTCGTACAAGCTAAGATTCGCGTTTAAGTCATCGGCGGGAATACTTGGCTATCTTAACGGCAAAACATTTGAGGCTCCGTTTGATAAGATTGAGTTCGTAACCCGCTATTTCGGTGAGTTCAATAATCAAAAAACTGATAGCGGAGATATTAACTAAGCTACCGCTATTTGCTACGGAGTTTAACACATCAGGTTTTTCGGTTTATTTTTTTTCAATTTTTATCCCCCCAGGGAGCTTGCGCTCCGTTTTTTTATGGTGTAGAATATAGTCAAGATACAAAAAAGGGAGTGTAAATATGAAGAAACTTGCAGGTTTAACAGTCGCGGCGGCAATACTCGCGTTGATATTCGCGGGGTGCGGCTCAACCGCCGCGCCCGGCGATACGGCTCAAAACAATAAAAACGAGGTCATAATCGGGTTTACCAACATTCCCTCGCACTTCGACCCGTTGCAGGGATTCGGAGCGGACGGACATTCCGGCGGTCAGTTGATTTTCAGTACTTTGGTGGAAACCGACGCTGATATGAACATAGTACCTGACCTCGCCGCCTCTTACACCGTCAGCGACGATGCGCTTACATACGCGTTTGAATTGCGCTCCGACGCGAAATTTACGGACGGTACTCCGGTCTTAGCCGGAGATGTGGTGTTTACATACGAGACGCTCCGAACCGCCGCTACGTCTGTTGACCTTTCGCTTGTCGAAAGCGTTGAGGAACTCGGAAACTCGGTTACGATTAAGCTGTCGAAGCCGCAAAGTACATTTATTCTTACAGTTGCGGCGGTCGGGATTGTTCCCGAACACGCCTACAACTCCGATTTTGGGCTAAAACCGATTGGCTCAGGGCCGTTTAAGCTGACGCAGTATGACGTTGACCAGCAGTTTATACTTGAAGCTAACCCGGATTACTACGGTCACGCGCCGGAAATTAACCGTTTCATATTTGTAAAGATGAGCGACGAGGACACGCGGCTTGCTGCCGCGAAATCCGGTCAGGTTGACATTACTCTGACAAGCGCGGTACTTGCCGCCGTCAACGAAATACCGGGCTATCATTTGTTAGCGGAGGACTCGGTTGACAATATGGGTATCGTAATGCCCGTAGTTCCCGACGAGGGTATTATCAACCAATACGGCTGCGCGGTAGGCAGTAATATAACCTCTGATATAAACTTCCGCAAGGCGCTTGCTTACGGCTTAGACCGCGAGGCAATCTGCCGCGATGCGGTTAACGGTTACGCGACTCCGGCGTATACCGAGAATGACGGTATGCCGTGGTCGAACCCCGACAGCGCGATTGAGTACGACCTTGCCTACGCGATTTCTTTGCTTGAGGACTCCGGCTGGGTTGACGCGGACGGCGACGGAATCCGCGAGAAAAACGGAATTAAGGCTTCGTTTCCGCTGTTGTACTTCGCGGGCGACAGCGTACGTCAGGCGGTAGCTATGGCGGCGTCACAACAGGCTAAAGAAAAACTCGGTATTGAGATAATCGTAGGAGGTTCCCCAGAGGACGTTATACACGACCGTATGTACGCAGAGCCTCTAATACTCGCGTGGGGCAGCGCGAACCCGATGACGAGCTACTATCTGTTCCACAGTTCGCGCGCCGGACTTGACGACTGGTATAACCCCGAAAACTATACCAGCGGCATAGTTGACGGCTATCTTGAGCAAGCCGTTAACGCGAAATCAATTGAGGAAGCAACTCCGTTTTTCAAAAAGGCTCAGTGGGACGGTTCGGTCGGAACGTCAATGCGCGGCGACGCTCCGTATATTTTCCTGATTAACAAGTCGCACCTGTACTGGGTACGCGACGGACTTGACACCGGAAAACAGAAAATTCACGCTCACGGAGACGCCTGGCCGCTTGTGTCGAACTTGCGCGACTGGAAATGGACGGCGTAGGGTTTTTAATCAGTAAAGGATAAATATGAGCAGAAAAATAAAAAGTATATCCATTTATCTCGTTCGGGTAGTTACGCTTTTGATTGCGGTAAGCGTGATATGTTTCGCGTTGGTTTCATTGTCGCCGATTGACCCTATGCTAGCGTACATACAGGCGAATCCCGGAGTTTCGGAGGAGAACATCGCCAGAATGGAAGAATTTTGGGGCGTCAACGACCCGCCCGCGGAGCGTTACCTTAAATGGGGAAGCGCGCTGTTGCACGGCGATTTCGGCGTATCGAAAATCTTCCGCCGCCCGGTAATTGAGATTATCGGAACGCGCTTCGCGGCTACGCTTGCGCTTATGCTTGCCGCGTGGATATTCTCCGGAGTGTTCGGATTCGCTATCGGTTGTCTTATGGGAATGTTCAACGGCAGACCGCTTGACAGCGTAGTCAAGCGAATTTGCCTCATTATGTGTTCCGTACCGACGTTTTGGATTGGACTTGTGTTTCTGATTGTGTTTTCCGTGTGGCTTGGGTGGTTTCCGTTCGGAATGTCCGTACCCGTAGGCGTCGCGCCGGAGAACGTAACGATACTCCAACGACTGCGCCACCTGATATTACCCGCGCTTACGCTTAGTTTCCTGTCGTTCGCTAATGTCGCGTTACATACCCGCGAGAAACTCGTAGAGGTTTTACACAGCGATTACGTACTGTTCGCGAAAGCCCGCGGCGAGAGCAATCTGAGCGTACTGCGCCGTCACGGTCTGCGTAATATTCTGATTCCGGCGGTAACGATGCAGTTCTCGTCGTTCAGCGAGCTTTTCGGAGGTTCGGTAATCGCGGAGAACATCTTCAGCTATCCCGGACTCGGCGCGGCGGCGAGCGCGGCGGGATTGCAGTCGGATATTCCGCTTTTGCTCGGCATAACGCTGTTCTCGGTGGTGTTCGTATTCGCGGGTAACGCGATTGCTAACGCTTTGTACGTACTGATTGACCCCCGTACGACGGAGGGCGGCAAATGAGCAGACGCGTAATGACAATCGCACTAATCGCCGCAATCGTTATCATTATCGCGGGAGTTTATATCGCAGGCGCCGCTATGAACGACGCAAGCGCGGATTTCTCGCAGAAGTCGCTTTCGCCGTCTTGGGAACACCCGTTCGGCACGGATTTGCTTGGACGCGATATGCTTACGAGAACAATCAAAGGGCTGTCGTTAAGCCTGTTCGTAGGCTTAACCGCGTCGGGAGTGTCCGCGATAATCGCGCTGATTATCGGAGTGTGCGCGGCGTTCGGCCGCGGAGTAATAGACCACTTCGTCAACTGGCTGATTGACCTGACGATGGGAATACCTCACACTTTGCTGGTAATCCTGATTTCAATAGCGGCGGGTCGAGGTTGGCGAGGTTTGCTAATCGGGATAATCTTCACGCACTGGACGGGGCTTGCGAGGATAATTCGCGGCGAGGTCTTGCAAATACGCTCCAATCACTATATCGCGGCGGCTCGGAAGTTCGGACGCTCCGGTTGGTGGATAATGTCCAGGCATATCGTACCGCACATGCTTCCGCAATTTTTTATCGGGCTGATTCTAATGTTCCCTCACGCGATAATGCACGAGTCGGGGCTTACGTTCCTGGGATTCGGAATGCCGCCGGAGCAGCCCGCAATCGGGATTATACTCTCGGAGGCTATGCGCTATCTGTCAAGCGGAATGTGGTGGCTGGCGATTTTTCCCGGACTTGCGTTAGTGATTATGGTGGTGCTGATAGACAAACTCGGCGAGTGCGTCAAACTCTTGCTTGACCCCGTAAGCGCGCAGGAATAGTCGCGCGCCGCGAAAGGCAAATGTCGAGCTGCCCCGCGCTATATATTTATGGAGAGTAATACAATTCCACGCGAATGAATTTTTAACAGATTCAAGGAGGGTCATAGTGGAAAACGAAGTAGTTTTGAGCGTGAGCGGGCTTTCGGTGTCCTTCCGAATGTACACGAAAGGGCTGGAGCGGCGTGAGCTTAAAGTCATAAGTAACCTGAACATAAACGTCCGTAAGGGCGAGATTTTAGCAGTCGCGGGTTCCAGCGGCTCAGGCAAGAGTTTGCTTGCTCACGCGATTCTCGGAATTTTACCAAAAAACGCCGTGGTTGAGGGCGACATTCGTTACCTCGGCGAACCTTTGACAAAAAAACGCGTCGCGAAACTTCGCGGCGGCGAAATCGCGCTTGTTCCACAATCCGTGGAGTACCTCGACCCGTTGATGAAAGTCGGCAGACAGGTTTCGCCGGACGAATCCGCCGTAGAGAAAGTGTTCGCGAGGTATAAGCTCGACAAAAGCGTCGGTAAGTTGTTCCCATTCCAACTTTCGGGCGGTATGATGCGGCGCGTTTTGTGCGCGACAGCGGTAATCAGCGGCGCTAAGCTGATAATCGCGGACGAGCCTACGCCCGGAATGTCAAAGGAACTCGCGGACAGAGCTATGAAGCACTTCCGCGACCTTGCCAACGAGGGCGCGGCGGTAATCCTAATCACGCACGACATAGACCTCGCGCTAGGCTACACAGACCGAATCGCGGTGTTCTACGCCGGAACTACGGTCGAAACCGCGTTAGCGTCCGACTTTGACAGCGAGGACAAACTCCGTCACCCCTACACAAAAGCGTTGTGGAGGGCAATCCCCAAAAACGGATTCCGACCTACAGAGGGAACTCAACCCTACGCGGGTTCACTGCCGGACGGTTGTTTGTTCGCTCCGCGCTGTGAGCTTAAAGGCGAAAAATGCGCTTGCGGAGCAATCGAGCCGCGTAACATTCGCGGCGGAGAGGTATGCTGTCACTATGCTGCTTGAAGCGAAAAATATCAGGTTTGGCTACAACAAATCGAAACTCGTCTTAGACGGCGTAAGCCTTAGCGTGGACGCGGGTGAGCGCGTCGCTCTCGTCGGACCGTCAGGGTGCGGAAAAAGTACGCTGTCGCAGATACTCGCGGGATATATGAAGCCCGATTCGGGCGCAGTTCTGTTTGACGGCAAGCCGCTGCCAAAACGCGGCTATTGCCCGGTTCAGCTAATATATCAGCACCCCGAAAAGGCAATCAACCCGCGTTGGAAACTTCGCGACACGCTTACCGAGGCGTGGAATCCCAACGCGGAGTTTTTAGACGAAATGGGAATCGCTCCGGAGTGGCTTGACCGTTATCCAACGGAACTTTCCGGCGGGGAACTTCAGCGTTTTTGCGTCGCCAGAGCGTTAGGCCCTCAAACGCGGTTCGTAATCGCGGACGAGATGAGTACGATGCTTGACGTGATAACTCAGGCTCAAATTTGGGAGCTTACGCTGAAAACCGCCGAACGCCGCAATTTGGGTATTCTCGCGGTAACTCACAGCCTTGAACTTGCGGAGCGTATTTGCAACCGCGTTGCGCTGTTCGGGGATTTGCGGTAGGTACATTCGCCCCGCGGCATTTACAAAACAAAAAATTAGCAGCCCTGCCGGCTGCTAATTTTTCTCGATTTCAACGACGGTCCGGCGGTACGCCGGCTGCTAATGACCTGTTTATAGCGTTCAGGAACGCGAGTACGGACGCCTCGATAACGTCAAGACTAAGACCTCTGCCGATATGAAGTTCGCCCGCGTGCTTTACCCTGACCGTTACCTCGCCTAAAGCGTCAACTCCGCCTGTAACGGCGTTTATCAGATACGAACTCAAACTCCAGTCTTTGCCGACAATGTTTGTAATCGCGTTGTAGACCGCGTCAACCGAACCGACTCCGGAACCTTCGCCGACGTACGGCACTCCGCCGCGAATAACGGTAATACTCGCGGAAGCTCGGATTTTGTTACCGCTTTGAATAGTGAACGTGTCAAGCGTATACACGTCCGGCACGACGCGAATCTGATTGATTATCGCGATTAAGTCCGCGTCCGTGACGGATTTCCTGACCTCGGCAAGCTCCCTGAAATGCTCGAACGTAAGTTTAAGCTCGTCCTCCGAAAGCTCGAACCCAAGATGTTCAGCGCGTTCCGCGAACGCGTGCCGTCCGCTTAATTTGCCTAAAATTATATCACTGCCGGTTTTGCCGATTGACTGCGGAGCCATAACCTCGTACGTCAACGGGTTTTCTATAACTCCGTGCTGATGGATGCCGCTGGTGTGAGCGAACGCGTTCGCGCCGATTACCGCCTTATTCACCGCGATTGGAATCGCGGTAATCGCGCTTACTCTGGCGCAGGTACGGTACAGTTTCGTAGTATCTATGCCGTGGCTGAACGGGAAATACTGCTTGCGGGTTTCGATTGCCATAACGACTTCTTCAAGCGGACAGTTTCCGGCGCGTTCGCCCAATCCGCACAGAGTAGTTTCAATCTGTCCCGCTCCGCTCATTACCGCCGATAGAGTATTTGCGACCGCAAGCCCCAAATCGTTGTGACAGTGCGCCGAGATTACAGCCTCACGCGATGTGTTCGACTTGACAAAACGGATTAGCTCGCCAAATTCAGACGGAACCGCGTAACCTACGGTGTCGGTTATGTTTATAGTTTTCGCTCCGGCGTTTAGCGCGGAGTTAATCAGTTCAAGCATAAATCCCCTGTCGGAGCGGCTTGAATCTTCGCAAGTGAACTCTACCGGACACAAACTGGCGGCGTAGCGTACACATTCGGCGGTATAGCGCAAGGCTTCGCCGCGAGTCATTTTCAATTTATGCTCCAGGTGAATGTCGCTCGACGCCATTACGATGTTGATACTCGGAGCTTTGGCGAACTTAATCGCTTCCCAGGCGGTGTAGACATCGCTTTCCATACATCGCGCCATAGCGCAAACGCCCGCGCTTACGCTGTCCGCGATTGCGCTTACCGCGTCCGCGACCGCTCTGGACGACGCGGGAAATCCAGCCTCTATTATATCAACGCCCAAAACATCAAGCAGACGCGCTATTTCCAGTTTCTCCGGAACCGTAATATTCACGCCCGGAGTTTGCTCCCCGTCGCGAAGCGTGGTATCAAAAACAATTATTTTGTTGTTCACTTTATCCGCCACCAAAAAATCTCCTTATTCTCCGTAGTAATAGCTGACTTTGACAGATTCCTTATCGCGCCGCTTTCAATACCAAATCGAACGCTTGGTGAGCCGCCATTGTACGGATTCGGTCGCGGTCCCAGTGCCCCATTTTCAGCTCCCGTACATCAGCGTTGCCGTCCGGAGTCGCAATCGCGACGTAAACCAGTCCGAGCGGTTCGCCGTCAGGTCCGGCGTTGCCGGTAGTCGCCACGGCAAAGTCCGTACCGAGTTTCGCCTTAGCGCCCAACGCCATCTCCCTAGCCGTTTCAGAGCTTACCGCGCCGTATTTATCTAAGGTGTCCGCGGAAACTCCCAGCAACGCGATTTTGGCTTCGTCGGAGTACGATACGACCCCGCCCTTGAATACCGCGCTGGAGCCCGGTATATCCGTCAATCGCTTCGCGATTAAGCCGCCGGTAACGCTCTCAGCGCTGCTAAGCGTCAGATTTTTCGCTTTAAGCGCAAGCAGAGCGGCGTTTTCCAAACTTTTCACGTCGATTCCGTAGATTACATCGCCCAACACAGCCTTTACGCGTTCAATTACCGGAGTCATCATCTTCTCGGCTTCCTCGCGAGTCGCCGCCTTAGCGGTAACCCTAAGCTGAACCTCGCCGGTTTTAGCGTAGGGAGCAAGCGTCGGATTCGTAAGTTCAAGCATATAGTCGCGGAGTTTGTCCTCTACCGCGCTTTCGCCCATTCCGTATATGTGGATATTGCGCGATACGATTTCGCCGACCCCGCTGATTTTTTTCAGATACGGAACAGCTTGCTCGTAGAGCATTCGCGAACATTCTCTGGGCGGTCCCGGAAGCATAACTACGTGCTTACCTCCGCTTTCAAACGCGCAGCCCGGAGCCGTACCAATCGGGTTCGCGAGTATCGTACATCCCTCCGGGAAATCCGCCTGACGCAGATTGTTCTCCGTAAACTTATAGCCCGGCGCGGAGAACCAATCGCGCAGACGCTTTTCCTCGTCCGCGAACCTAACCAGTTCTTTGCCGAACGCCGCCGCGACCGTTTGTTTAGTCATATCGTCGTAAGTCGGACCAAGTCCGCCCGTAGTTATGATTATGTCGGCTCTGGACTTCGCGATTTCGACGGCGGCTTTCACGCGCGCGTCATTATCGCCGACTACGGTATGGTAGTAGACGTTAATGCCAAGCTCCGACAGTTTTTCAGATATTATCTGAGCGTCAAGATTCGCCGTACCGCCGAGCAAAAGCTCGGTGCCGACCGCAATTAGCTCCGCGTTCATTATAAAGACCATACCTTTCTGCGAAAGGCACCAATGACGGGTGAAACGAGGTTGCCGCAATCGGTGAGATTCGCGTAGAAATATTGTTTAGTTTGTAGATTTATGGTATAATTGCTCTGAGGAACGCGGTACACTACAGAGCACGCGGAGCTAAGTGGTGTAGCGGTTAGCTGCTAACCCGCATATTAATAAGTCGCCGAACGCTCATTCAAGCACCAACCGGGTTCCCTGCGCCGCTTGCGGCGTAGGGTGGGGGTGAGTAGGACATAGAGCCTGTAAACTAATCTTTGTTAAGACACAACTCGTTTTAGGCGGAGCGTTCAGTCAATGCCGTTTCCTCAAAATCTACAAAAAGAGGTAACGCTATGGACGACATGGAAATCAAGTTGGTGCATCCGATTTGTTGCGGATTGGACGTTCACAAAAATTTCGTGTTCGCGTGTATCGTGATTACGAAACAACTCGGGCAAACACCGCAGTACATCAAGCGTCGCTTTTCTACTTATGCGGGAGACATTAGCAGATTAGCGGAGTGGCTGAAGTCCTATAATTGCTGCGACGTTTGTATGGAGTCGGCGGGCAAATACTGGTGGCCGGTGTATTTCCCGTTAGAGGCGAGCGGTCTGGCTCACACGAAGTATGTCAAGTCCATAAAGGGCAAATTAAATCGCTCCAAAGCCGTGGGACTTGCCGCTCCTAAGAACGCGACCGGCGTGTCGCCGGTGACAAAGGCAACTGCATACTCAATTTGTCAGCGGCGACACGTCGCCGCGACCT
>JAISKY010000043.1 GCA_031260745.1 Oscillospiraceae bacterium | reverse complement strand
CGGTCGCGTAATAGGTACAGTAGCCCTCGCGCGTTTCGAGGAACCAACTGACAAACTCGCGTCCCTCCGGTACGTACGACGGCGTTAGCGTGTACGTTGACTGACGCGACACGCGTTCCCTCAAATCAAGCATTTTGAGATACGGCGAATCAATACCGTCGGTTAACGCGGCAAAATCGTAAACCCCCGACGGAATACCGTCCGGCAAACTCGTATAGCGGCGCAGCATCTCCGCGTATTCCGGGTCAGGAGTAAACCCCGCTTCTTTGTCGGCTTGTACCGCCGCTTCATAAGCCTGTATAGCCGTCGCGAATCCGGCGCTTGTAAAATTAAGCAACTTTTCATTAACCGCGTAACTTAGTCCCTGATACAGAGTGCGTTTCGAGAATACCTCGCCGTCAGTATCAAAATACGGTATGAAATTTGTGATATTGCCGCCTGAAAAGCCGTACGGACGTCCTGAGTTAAGAAGCTCCGAGCGTCGTTCCGGTACGAGTATAGTTACGGTCGTATTTATGTCCTTTGAAAAGAGCTTATCCATACCCTCGACGTTGTAGGCGGGCAAACCCTCGTTGAATGTCGCGGCTCGAATATCATCGGAAAGCGGCGAATCGAAACGGAATTGAGCTTTGTCCCGCAAGCTCTCCCACGAATATCCGGTATAGGTGTCTTTAGTTGACACCCTAAGCAACGCGGGCGACGAGGACCGGACGGAGTAAACTTCATTTCCACTTAGAGATACCGGACCGCCGAGTTGAGCTTCGCCGTAGCCGTAATCGCTAAGGCTGAAAACTGTCCGCGAACGGTTAAAACCCGTGTTCAGACTGAAAAGGTCTACGTAGTCGTCAACGAAAATCTCAACCGCCATATTGTGCATAAAGTCAGCGTTAACCGGCGTTATCAGAGTAACGCATATTGTCGCCGCTAACGCTAACGGCAGAACTCTCAACGCGACGCCGGATTTTGATTTTCCGCCGGGATTCAGTTTACGCGCGAACGAACCGGCGCTTACGCTGATTACCGCGCTTGCGGCGGCGCAAAGCTCCGGGTAAATGTTTTTCGCGCCAAGCTGTAACTCCAGAAAGAATAACCCACCGGAAACTAATCCGAGTATAAGCGCTCCGCGAAGCCGTCCAAATAGTAAGATTGAGGGTATTGCCGCGATTACGCAGAATAGCGCCGCGAATAAAAATCTGCCGTTGTCCGTAATATCGGCATTGAATGTGATTGTATCGGCAATCAGAGTAAATCCTACTGCCAAATAATCGTTGACGGCGTTAAAATGAAACGCGTAAATAACCAAAAGCACAACAATAGACGCGGAAACCGTAATTATTGTTACCGCGTTATAAAAGACCGCGGCTAAAGCCAACAGAACTAACAGAGAAAGCATAAACGTGACGACAAAAGACATCTCCACGGAATAAAGTTTCAGCAGAGAGCTTGTAATGCCCCACGTAAGAAACAAAGCCGAAATAAAACCCGGCAGTGTGACGCTTTTTTTAAGCACGAGAGGACGCCTCCTCTCGGTTGCTAATCCGCGTATCGGTTGACTCTGTAACGGGAGGACGCAGAATCTCCGGCACGGCCGCGACTGTGATTACGCCCGCGGCGCGTTGTCCGGCGTCGTATTCAGGAGGTTTCTGAACCTCGTAACTCACAGTTTTTGACACGGCGATAAGCGATACGTTAAGTCCGCGAATAGCCAACGAAGCCGTTAACGCGGACAACTCGGAGTTGTGTTCGCCCGTAATAATTATTATATTGCCGGACTCAAATCCGGACTCAAGCTCCGACCGCAGAATGTCAACGAACCTATACGGCGAATTGAAACGCGCCTCCGCTAAGAAACGTAGAAATTGTATCAAATCGGGCGGAGATATTCCGGAAATTTCCGCGCGTCCTCCGGAAAACGCTATCATACGCAGCGGCGTTACCGAAACCAAAGCGGATTTACAGATTGTAGCCGCGTTTACGCACACGCAGTTCTCAAACGCGATAGCCTCCTCGCCCGTAAGCCCGTGCGGTGATAAATCGACGAAAAACCTTACGTTTGGCGAAACCGCGCCGTCAAATTCCTTTATCTGAAGCTCGCCCATTCTGGCGGTTAGTTTCCAGTGAACTCTTTTAAGCGGGTCGCCTTGGCGAAACTCCCGAATCTCGGCAATGGAGTGCGGGTCTTGTTCTTCGCGGCCGTCCGTTCCGCCGCCGACAAAAGAATTTTCGCCGCCGATGTCAAACAGCGGTGATATGGTTTTCGGCAGAATTGTGACGGTCTGCTTCTCCTTATAGACAGAAACAGGCAGATTAAACTTCAAAAGCCCAAAAATATCGTAAACCTCAACCTTGATTATCCCCGGTCGGTACAGACCTCTGTACGGAAAGTAAATTTGTCTGCGTACGCCTACGGTCTGTCCGGGCAATACGGAAAACGCGACGCAGCCGCTTTCACTTCCGCCGATTAGCGTATCAAACGTATCATACCATACGTCAAGGTGAGCAAGCGGAAGAAAACCGCGATTCTGTATATTTATTACCAATGTCCCGTATTCTTCGCCCGTGAGTTCCTCCGGGATTACCGTCTGGCTTATTTTGATAAATAAAATCGTATAGGCGACATTAATCAGCGACAGAACAAACACCGCGGCAATAAGAAGCATAATCCAGAGCAGGAAACTCTCTCCTGAGTACATTATGCGAATAAGGGCGACAATAAACAGCCCCGCGATGATGATAAGTCGCTTTTTCATACTAATCTCCGGCTTCGGGGAGCGGCGTCGCGCCGATTATCTCGTTAATGACGTCAGCGGCGGTAACAGAACGAAGCCGCGCCTCCGGCGTAAGAACCAAACGATGCTCCAGTACGGGCAAAGCCATTTTCTGTACGTCGTCGGGAGTCGCGTACTTGCGTCCGGCAATAAACGCGCCGCTTTTCGCGGCGTACATAAGGAAGATTGCTCCGCGAGGGCTTATGCCCAACTGTACGTCTTTATGGTTGCGAGTTTTAGATACGATTTCTGTGATATAGTGTTTAAGCGCGGAGGAAATATGAATTTTATCCGTTTCACGCTGAAGCTCAAGCACTTCCTCGACCTCTACGACCGCGTTCAACGGCGCGGAGTCTATCTTCGTGTCGTGTCTTTCAAGAATCTCGACCTCGTCCGCCGCGCTGGGATAACCAAGTCTGACACGCACGAAGAATCTGTCAAGCTGAGCCTCCGGCAACGCGTATGTTCCGACGTACTCTATCGGATTCTGTGTCGCGAGAACCATAAACGGCGCGGGAACTTTATAGGTAGTACCGTCAATTGTGACTTGATTTTCCTGCATCGCTTCAAGTAACGCGGACTGAGTTTTAGGTGAGGTACGGTTGATTTCGTCGGCGAGTATCACCTGATTGAATATTACTCCGGGCATAAAAGTAAACTTGCCCGTAGCGGTATCAAGCATAGAAAACCCGGTTACGTCCGTGGGCATTACGTCCGGCGTGAACTGTATACGCCGGAAAGAACAACCTAGCGACGCCGCAAGCGTCTGAGCAAGCGTAGTTTTCCCCGTTCCCGGAACGTCCTCAATCAGGACGTGACCTCTGCAAAGCAGCGCGGCGATTACAAGGTCGATGGCCTCGGCTTTACCGACGAGCTTCCGTCCAATATTTTCGCGAATTAAGTTAATTTTGTCATTTTGCATTTTTATCACCATATTCATTGCTTATTTACGCTCGAAGCCGACAAACCGCGTACCTTTGAAAGTAAGCGTACCAAAGTCGTCAGGCTCAAATTTCTCGTAGTCGCCGCGCGGTACGCGAAATTCAAGTATAGTTCCGTCACTTAGCTTGAACTCCGCGTTACAGTACGACGGACTTGTTACGCTTTTGCCGCGTACGACGCTTTTGCGTTTAGACAAAACGGAGGCTTCTTCGCTGACAGTCGGCGAGCTTATATCCGTAAATTCACGCCGCAATAAACGAGTTACAAACCACGCCGCGGCGATTAGGACAACTATCGCGATAAGAATATTCGCGACGTATACTTCCGTTTCGCTGACGGGAGCGCTGACTTCCGGCGTTATTGCTAAACTTATTAACATTTTGCCCCTCACTTGTCCTAGCTGACACAATATAGCCAGTATATCACAAATAGATATGAAAAGCAAGCACATTTTTTTGTCTATATTCCACAAAAGGCTAAACGCAATAGCAAAGTACGGTTACGACTACATTTCACTGCCGCGCCCGATAAGTATGGAGGTGTGTTCGGAAACACACCCCCATACTATATCAATATATCAATATTTCAATAAATTAGTGCGTCCTTTTCCACGTGTCGTAAGCCTCTTGGTAAATCTGGAGAATCGAGGTTACGCCGTAGGTGTTCGCGGTCTCGACGAAACTATCCCACTCAGCCATAGACTTGGAGCCATTAATGAACTGAATGAAGTTTTCCGTTAAGAATGTAGAAACGTCGCCTGTGTAAATGTTCAGTTGCGACTGCTGGTATTCCGAGAACTGAACGCTTGACGGCCACGTGTAAGCGTTGTCGTATTTGAAGTCAGCCCACACGCGGTAAGCGTCGGGAGCTTCACTGCCCGGGAACGCCCAACGTCCCATATTGGAACGCATTCCGGCGTCGCTAAGCTCGTTTAGGCAGTACAAAGTCGCGAGCATTGTTAAGTTCTGTCCCGTCGGATTCGCGTACATAAACTCGGTGAAAGAGGGTTCGCCTTTTTCGTTGAACTCGAATGAAATACCCTCAACGCCGAATGTGTTCAGGAACGCGCCTTCGTCGCTGTACTTGTAGTCAATCCAAGTAACCGCAAGCTCAATATTTTCGCAGCTTTGCGCTACGCAGGAAGAACCGTAATGGAAACGCGATGCCTGTCCGCCAAGGTGCAGTGTCTGACCCTCGGTTAAAACCGGACGAGTTACCGGCAGCCAGCCTGTTTCAGCGTTCGCGTTTTGGCTGAACAACGCGGCGTTATGCTCCATCGCGCCGTTCGCGGTTGTCTGAACAAACGCGTAACGCGTATCGAAAACTCCGCCGTCAATTTCTTGGTTTGTTACGAAAGATTCCCATTCGGGGTCAATCAGACCTTCCTCGTTCCAGGTACGGAACAGTTCAGCCTGTTGCTTATCGCGGGAGGTTACGCCTGTCCATTGCACCGCGCCGTCAATGACATACGCGCCGCCGTTAACGACCGCAAATGTGTCGTACATCGTCCAAATGCTGGTTCCCGCCATATCCATCGTCTGATAAATGTAATGCGGATAGTCTGTTGTGTTGGCTTTGCACCAAGTCAAAAAGTCGTGGTACTGGTCAACCGTTTTAATGTCAGCCGCGGTCTTGCCGTATAGGTCAAGCCAGTCGCCGCGAGCCATATAGTTCATCTGAATTTCGCCGGAATCCCACAACATCGGGAACGACAGGATAAGTCCCGGTTCCGGGAAAGTACGGTCAAACATTTCGGTATCTGACGGGTCTTTTGTGACTTGATACAGATAGTTCGGCGCGTAATCTTTGTAGTCGTAGATATTAATCCAGTAGCCCTCGCTAAGAACAGCCTCGCGGAAAGGCTTCTCTTGGTAGTACCAGGCAACGCCGGACATAATATCTTCCAGTTCCTGCGACGCCATCAAAACCGAGAAGTCAGTCATCGCGTCAGCCGCGATGACGTACTCGATGTTAACGCCGGTGCGTTTTTTCAGTTCTTCAGGGTACGGAGTTCTGCCGTACTGACCGTCCGCGTCCGCGGGAATATCGTTCGGTACCCAGCAGGTTGTCCAGTAAGTAAGAGCGTCGCCCGCCGTAGTTAACGGAAGCTCGTAATCATAAGGTTCAATCGGATAACCGTTCGCGTCAACCCCATATTTTAGCGTTCCGTCGGTGTTGACGGCAAGGTTATAAGGAGAGCTTTGCTCTCCTTCAGTGGAGGTACCTCCACTATTTCCGGCGTCATTGTTACCGGTTGTTCCGCCGGAATTAGTGGCGGAAGGCGCGGTCGTGCCGGTGGTGTCGTTGTTCGTATTGTTGTTACAACCGGCAAATAGAGCCAGTATAAACACCAACGCGAGCAAAAGCGTGATAATGCGTTTCATTTGGTATTAATTCCCCTTTCAAGAATTGTAAAAAATTACTGTAACCATTATAACCCTAATTTCATAGTTTGTCAATAGCAATATTGATTGTTAAGCGACTATTTTTAATTTTTTATTAACCAATTTTTTAATAATTATATCTTTTCGACTAATTATGAAATAAAACCCCCGACAACCGAAATGGCTGTCGGGGGTTTATCGCCTTTTGATTATTGCTGCGACAAGCGTTCGTATTTCGCCTTAGCGTTTTGTTCGGCGATTGCGAACAGTTTTTCCGCTCTGTCCGGGAAAGTCAGCGACAGCGCGCTGTAACGCGTTTCGTTCATAATATAGTCGCGGTACGGAGTAGTCGGAGCTTTACTGTCAAGCGTGAACTTGTCCGTAGTCGGGTCGTAGCGCGTTAAGTGCCAGTAACCCGCCTCAACCGCCTGTTTTTCCGTCGCGATTGATTTACCCATACCGTTTTTGTTACCGTGGTTAATGCACGGAGCGTACGCGATAATCAGGCTGGGACCGTCGTAAGCCTCCGCTTCGGCGATTGCTTTGATTGTCTGGTTATAGTCCGCGCCAAGCGCGATTTGAGCCACGTACACGTAGCCGTATTGCATAGCGATTGCCGCTAAATCTTTCTTCTTAGTCACTTTGCCCGACGCGGCGAACTGCGCTACCGCGCCCGTAGGCGTAGCCTTACTTGCCTGTCCGCCCGTGTTGGAATAGACCTCCGTGTCGAACACGAATACGTTGATGTTCTCGCCGTTGGCGATTACGTGGTCAAGCCCGCCGTAGCCGATGTCGTAAGCCCAGCCGTCGCCGCCGAAGCACCAGAACGACGGTTTCACGAACAAATCGCTCATAGCGAGAATCTCGCGGGCTTCTTTGCACTTATCGCAGTCGCAACGATTCTCTTTTACGTTCCATACTTTCTCGAAGTATTCCGGCGCGTGAGCCTTGAATCCGTCGCGCTCCTCGTCAGTGAACTCAACCGCGTCGGACAGGATAGCGACAAGTTCCGCCGAGGCAATCTTGGAAGCCTCGCCGTCGTCTTTGACCTCCAGCCACTTTTTCAGCGCGGGAATTATCGGCGACGGGTACTCACCGCCCTCGTATTTCTCGATGAACGTCTCCGCGAGGTCTACTAGCTTCGCTCTGCGCTGTTTTCCGGCGTAGAGCATACCCAGCCCGAACTCCGCGTTGTCCTCGAATAAGCTGTTGCTCCACGCGGGACCGCGACCCGCCTTGTTGACCGTGTACGGCGTACTCGGAGCCGAGCCGCCCCAAATCGACGAACAACCCGTAGCGTTCGCGATGTGCATTCTGTCGCCGAACATTTGCGTTATCAATTTCGCGTAGGGGGTTTCGCCGCAACCCGCGCACGCT
>JAISKY010000013.1 GCA_031260745.1 Oscillospiraceae bacterium | reverse complement strand
AATAATAACCGTTAATTTTCGCTCCTTTCCCGTTTTTTTTATCCGGCTCTATGGCGGGGTAGGTTAGTGGAAACTCTGCACTAACGCGCTGATTGTTAGCGTCCAGCCGTCGGCGAGTACGAATAGGATTATCTTGAACGGCAGACTTATCATCGCCGGAGGTAACATCATCATTCCCATCGCCATAAGCGTTGAGGCGACAATCATATCAATGACAATAAAAGGAATATATATAAAAAACCCGATTTGGAAGGCGTGTTTTATTTCGCTGGTCATAAACGCGGGAATTAGTATGTTGTCGGGTACTTCTTCGTAAGAATCAAATTCGCCGCCGCTCATTCCGATAAAGAAATCCATATCTGTTTGATACGTCTGGTTTCGCATCCACGACCGAGCGGGTATCATAGCTCGGTCAAAAAATTCGTCTTGCGTTATCTCGCCCTCCGAATATGGAGTATAAGCGGTATCGTAAATCTCCGTCAGAGTAGAACCCATTACGAACATTGTCAAAAACAGAGCAAGCCCGACTACAACCTGATTAGGCGGAGCTTGCTGCATTCCCATCGCGTTCCGCAAGAACCCCAAAACAATGACGATTCGAGTGAAGCTCGTCATCATTAGTACGATTGATGGCAGAAGCGTCAGAACCGTAAGCAGTATTACAATGTCAACCGTATTTGTGCCTTCGCCGAACAGAGTGTTTATTATGTTCTCCATTGAACCCATTAAGCGCCGCCTCCTTTCCGGTTTTCCCACGCTTTTTTCAGCGCGTCCACAAAGTTCGGAGGCGCCGCGGCTGTTACTGTATCAAACTCTGCCGAGTCAACTTTGTCGATTACCTCAACGCCGCCGTTTGTTATGGCGATAAAGTAAAGTTTATTGTTGAATTCTACGACGCAGAACATTTTATCGCGCGATAAAGCAAACCGTTCGCGAACACGAATCATACGTCCGTTAAGCTGTCGGTTTCCGTGCGCGCCGATAAGGTATGTGGCGTAATACGCCACCGCGATAACTAAAACGATTATAACAATCGTCAAAATACCCTGAAACGGCGTTGCGCTGCTTTGAGCCGGCATTATACTTGCATTCTCATTATTTCGCTGTAGGCGTCAAGGATTTTGTTGCGGATTTGAACCGTAAGGCTTAGCGCGATGTCAGCTTTTTCGGCGTCAAGCAGTAATCCGGAGAAATCGTCGGACAATCCCGTAAGCAAGTCAACCTCAGAAACTTTATCCCGCGTATCCGTAATCGCGGCGTTTGCTAACGTATCGCGGAAAATGTCCGCGAAACCGCCAAGATGTTCCGAAGCGTCGTTTACGTTTAGCGTCTTGCTGTAACCTGTCGGTAATAAACTGCCTATTGTTGCTGAAAGTGTAGATACTGGCATAATTCTCCTCCAATGCTAAATGCTAATTAATAATTTTGAACTTTACTGTCCTATTTCCAAAGTTTTCATCGCCATATCTTTGAATGTGTTGACTGCGGTCACGTTTGCTTCGTAAGCTCGGTAAGCCGCCATCATATCAAGCATTTCCTGAACCACATCGACATTAGGCAACCGGACATAGCCGTTTTCGTCGGCATCGGGATGCGTAGGATTGTAATCAAGCTTGAACTGCGACTGGTCCTCCACCGTGTCAACTACGCGAACTCCGCCCATACCGGACGAGCCTTTGCGAAACAGAGAGGAGAACGGAGAAACGGAAGCCTCGCGCTCCGCGAATACAACGACGCGGCGGCGGTAAGGGTCGCCGTCCGTACCTCTGGTAGTGTTGATGTTCGCCATATTCTCGGCGATTACATCCATACGGTAACGCTCCGCGGATAGCGCGGACGCGGATATGCTCATACTGTCAAGAAAAGCCATTATTATGTACCTCCGTTAATCGCCATCTTTAACCGGGCGAGGTCGCTGTTCAGTTTGGAAACCATTGTGTTGTACAAAATGCTGTTTTGAGCGAGCTTGACATTTTCGTCCTCAATGTCAACATTGTTTTCATCGTAGCGCATTGAAAGGTCTTTGCGTTTGATTACTAACGGAGCGACAACGCCGTCGTGACCGCCGAAATCAATGTGACGCGCTCTGGTACGCTTGTTGGCGAACCCGAATTGCGTATCCTCAATAGCCTGACGGAATACGGCTTCAAACTCCACATCGCTCGCCTTAAAACCGGGAGTTTCCACATTGGCGATGTTATTGCGAATTACGGAGTTTCTTAGCCAGCTTGCCTCTAATCCCGCGTGAAGCAGGTCGGCAGACGCGAATAAATTATCCCACATATTTTCTAACTCACCCCCTAATTACGACATTATATCACATATTTCCACGTTTGTCTAGTGTTTTCGACGCGACATAAAAAAATAATTTGTAAAGATACTCAACGCGCAAAACCGGACAGGAATAAAACGAGCCGCCATATCGGCTGCTCGTTTTTGGGGCGGCAAAAATTGAAGCGGACGCGGGGGAGCGGTAACGCGTAATCCCCGTAACAACGCCGCGGACACCTATGTTTCCTCGGTTTCGTTGGAGGCTTTGACGTTACGAACTAGGTTCTCAATCTCCAGATTCTTCGCGAGTTCCATAAGCGTAACTCCCGCCTTGCGTTTGAGCGCGTAGGGGAGGTCGGACTCCATAATCTCGCCGTGAGCCTTGCCTTTTTCGGTTGCGGAGTAACATATTACCTCGCCGGGCTTGGACTCCGCCGCATGACCGGACGCGATAAGCTCCGACAACGCTTGAACTACGTCGAAGTACGTGAACCCGTCGTCGATTTGAGCGGCTTCGGCAAGAGGTTCCAACGCGCAAGGGTACGAAAGCCGATTCAATATGTATAACAGCAGTAGTTTTATCGCGTAAGTATCCCTAAGCCCCATTTTGCTCTCCTTGAGTAAACTCAACGTATTCGTCGGTTGCAAAGAAGTATATACAGCGCGCCTTAACGCGTTTCCCGAACATTCGGCTAAGCGCGAGCGCGTACGCGTCAAGCTGACCCTTGTAAAACGCGGCGCGTTCCGTTTGAGTTGCGGCGGTGACGTAGTCGGTTTTGTAGTCGATGATTGTGAGTTCCGATTCGTCCTCAATACAAAGGTCAACTACGCCTTGCAACAGAACCTTGTCGGTTTGCGTTCCGCCCAGAAGTTCTCCGGCGGGAACCAGCATCGAAAACTTTAACTCGCGATGAACTTTCGGCGAGTTAAGCACTGTTAGTCCGAGCGGCGAGCGGAAAAACCTAAGTATCTTCCGGACGTCAACGCTGTCGGCTTGCTGACGCGTTATCGTGTAGTTTTCGCGCAGCCGGGCGGCTTCGCCGCGAAGCTCGTCCTCGGTTGAGGTCTTTGCGTAGTTCAGGTACTGCATAACAAGGTGTAACGCCGTACCCTTTTCGGAGGACGTAAGCGCGCCGCCGGATTCAATGACGAAATTCGGACGCCGATAAATACCGGCAGGTTTGTTTGCGGTTAGTTCCTCCGCGTTTTCACCGGATTCGGAGGTCTGGAAAATGCCTTTTAGCTCTGTCGCGGTAAGTTTTGACGGTATGTAAGGCATAAACCGCTCTAAACTGTATGTGTCGGGCAAATCAGGTTTGTCTAAATTGTCAACAAGTTCCGGCTCGATTGTGAGCGGTTCAATTTCGACTTCGCCAAGGTCGGAGATTGCCGCAAAAACCGGAAGAATCCAGTCGGAACAGCTTTGAGCCTTACGCAATTCCTCCGGGTGAATCGTTCTAAATATTTTATCTGAACCGTTCCTGTCCGCGCAAATCATAATAAGCTGCTCTTTGGCTCTGGTCATCGCGACGTAAAGCACTCGCATTTCCTCCGACAGCGTTTCGTCGGCGAGTTTCGCCTTAATCGCGAGTCTTGGCAATGTCGGGTATGTAATGCTGCGCTTTTTTTCGATGAACTTAGGACCTACGCCGAAATCCTCGTGCATTAATAAAGGTATGCGTTCGTCCTGACGGTTGATTTTTTTGGAAAGGTCGCAAATAATCACGACGGGGTACTCCAAACCTTTGGACGAGTGAATACTTGTTACGGTAACTTCGTTTGAGATTTTCAGAGCTTCAACGGGCGATTGTCCGGCGTCTTTCAGCTCGCGAAGCCGCGTGAGAAATCCGAACAAACCTTTATAGCCGTTCGCCTCGAACGCCTTGGCGTATTCGAGTATCCTAAAGAACATAGTCGCCGCGTCGGGCGAAACCGACTTCAAAGCGTCGGTAAGTCCGGTAACCTCGTCAATTTTTTGGAGCAAACTGTCAACCGAAAGGTCAGCGGATAACGCTCTAAGTTCCGTTAACGCGTTGAGGAACGCTTTGCATTTTTCGGAGTTGTCCGATTGTTTTTGCAATGCCGTGTAAAAGTCACCGGTTTTGTCGCGTACGCGAATATCGGTAAGTTCGTCAAGCGAAAATCCGCTGAGTTTCAGCCACGTTACAAGCGGAATATCCTGTAACGGATTGTCGATTGTTTCCAGTACGGACATCATCGCCATTACGTCGGGACGCTCAAAGAAGTCCGCGCCTTTCGGCGAATCGGACGGTATTCCGAGTTTACGCATAGAGTTGACGTAAACTTCGGCGCGGTCGGAGGTGGCGCGGAGCAAAACGGCGATTTCTCCGGGCTGACGTCCGCCGTCAATCAGAGTTTTTATCTTAGCCGCCGCGAAGTCCGCTTCCTGTTCAACGGGGTCGCCGTCCTCAATCGCCGGAGTATAAAGCGTGAATCGCGGAACGTCAATCGCCGCGAAAGTGTCCAAATCTCTGCCGGGCTTCAAAGCCTCGGCTTCGGTGTAGTCAAGCCCGCCGAGTTCGACCGACATAATGTTAGTAAACAGTTCGTTTACTTTAGTAAGCAACTCCGGGTGGGAGCGAAAATTGTGAGGAAGTCGGATAATATCCATCTCCGAACTGCGTTCGCCAATGTAGTATTTCAAAAATATCTTTGGGTCCGCGCGGCGGAATCGGTAAATAGACTGCTTTATATCACCGACCGCGACGAACGCTACGTCGCCCGAATCTGTCAGAGAGTTAAAAATAAGTTCCTGCAAACCGTTAATATCCTGAAACTCGTCAACAAGTATCTCGTCGAAACGCGAAGCGACCTCGCGGGCAACTTCCGAGGAATCAGGATTAGCTAACAGCTTTATCGCTAAATGTTCTAAATCGCTGAAATCAAGCTGACCGCGCAGGAGTTTTTCCTTGTCGTATTCCTCGGTAAAAGACTGAATAAGTCTGTAAAATGCGTCTGACGCGGGTTTTAGCGTTGATAAATCTTCCAGAAGCTCCGAACTTGCCGCGATGAAAATATTGTCGTTTAGTTTTTCCACCGCCTTTTTGCAGTTGTCGCGAAGTTCCTTGGCGGCAGAGATTTCAGCCGGAGGGTCGCGGTACGATTTCAGTTTCGGGAACGGGATTTCGGACGCGTTGTATGCCGCGTCCCAACCTTCGTCTATCGCGTCGGAAAGCGAAAACAATCCGCCTAAAGTCTCGCCGCAGCTGTCGCCGTAGTTTGCTTTAGCTTTAGGGTCGAGCTTAATGACGCCGATTGCCGTTTCCATTTGAGCGATTTGATACTCGACAATATACTTCGCGCGGTTAAGCAGATAACGTCCCCAGATTGTATCTCCGACATCGGTTCCGTCAGTTGGTAAAGGTTCGCTGATTCGGAGATTAAGCCACTCGTCAGGGTAGGGAAGCGACTGGATTTTACCGTGAACGTCAAGTATGCTCTGCATAAGCATATTGTCGTCGCGCCCGACGGAGTACGCGTCAACAAGCGTCAGAAATCCCTCGCCGCCCTCGTTGTATTTGACTTCAAGCAAATCATCGAGAATCCGCGTTTGCAGGTTATGAGCCTCCGCCGCGTCGATTACGCGGAAGTCGGGACGGATTCCGACTTTGTGAGCGTACTCTTTCAAAAGCTGTTGACAAA
>JAISKY010000009.1 GCA_031260745.1 Oscillospiraceae bacterium | reverse complement strand
ACGGCGGATTTTGACTACGCGGACTCGCTGTATTTTTCCGAGGGAGCTGCGCAGTCCGCTCGCGACGCGCTAAACGACGGAATAACAATTGTCACCGACACGACAATGGCGCTCTCCGGCATAAACAAACCCGCGCTGGCTAAACTTAACTGCTCCGCGCGTTGCTACATCGGCGACAGCGACATCGCGGAAACCGCGGCGGCTAACGGAACTACGCGCTCCGCCGCATCAATGGACAAAGCGGCGGAACTTGACGGCAATTTGATTTTCGCAATCGGAAACGCTCCTACCGCGCTTGTAAGGCTTTACGAGCTTATAAACTCCGGTAAGCTGTCGCCTAAGTTGATTATCGCCGTTCCGGTGGGGTTCGTCAACGTCGTTCAGGCTAAGGAGATGATTATGGAGCTTAGCGTTCCGTGCATAGTCGCCAGAGGACGCAAAGGCGGCAGTAACGTAGCCGCCGCAATCGTCAACGCGTTGCTATATCAACTGGTAGCGAGATAAGAAAACTCTCAGGGGCGAATGGGTATCCATTCGCCCCTGTTTTTTTTATTAAGCTGAACTATATTCCATTATCTGCTTTACTCACTTATTTACAGCGTATCGGCGGAAATCAAAGCTCAATTAGGGTATTGATGTGACAGTAATGCTTATTTTTTGTATAAACTACATAAAATATCGCTTGACTTAGAGGAAATCTTCTGTTATAATTATAAAAAATCAAAAGGAGGACTTAAAAATGCAAGAAGTATACGATTTCTTAGACAAAGCCGGAGCGTATCATATCGCGACGGTAGACAACGACGGTAAGCCTCACGTTCGGCCGTTTGGCTCGAAAATGATTCTTGACGGCAAGTTCTACGTATTTTGCAGCTTACCAAAAGCCGTCTACGAACAACTTTCCGCAAACAAGTGGACGGAGATTTCCGCGTGCGGCGAGGGTATGAATTGGCTGCGAATCACAGCTTCCGCCCGCGAGGTTACGGGGGAGGAGAAACAAAAAATCTACGACAAATCCTTCTACGCCGCTCCAGACAGTCCTATGAAAAAAGCGATTGACACCGTAGCTTTTTTTGAGCTTAAAGACGCGACCGCAATTATCTACGGTCAGGAGCAAAAGGAGTATAAGTGGTAGTAAAACCGCGTCGGCTATGACAAGTGAGTAGCAAGTCGGCGATAACCGAGAAATATATATATTAGGGGGAATAATTATGCTCACACCTAAACAAAATATGCTGGAAACCATAAAAGGAGGAAACCCGGACAGGTTTGTCAACCAGTACGAGGCAATCCAGCTTCTTTTCCATCCGTTTATGATGAAGTCGCCCTCTGTAGCAAGGGGACAAGAAAATGTGGTAAACGCGTGGGGAGTTACCAACTCCTGGCCGGAAGGCGTACCGGGTGGTTTTCCCGTACATACTCCGGAAAAGATTGTCGTCAAAGACATTGAGCATTGGAGCGATTATGTCAAAGCGCCCGGACTGAAGTTTACCGATGAGGAGTGGGGTGTTTTCAAATCGCAGTATGACGCGGTTGACGGCAATCTCGCGTACAAGGCAACATTTGTAGCGCCCGGTCTTTTTGAGCAAACTCATCACCTTTGCGGTATGGCTCAGGCGCTTGAGTATTACGCGCTCTATGAAGATGAATTACACGACCTTATTAAATTGCTTACCGACTGGGAGCTTGAACTTGCCGAGGGGATATGCGGCAATCTAAAGCCTGACGCGATTTTCCACCACGATGACTGGGGCAGTGAAAAGAGTACGTTTCTAAGTCCGGCTATGTTCGCCGATTTTTTCCTTGAGCCGTACACGCAAATCTACAAATATTACCACGACCACGGCGTGCAGTTAGTTTTTCATCACGCTGACAGTTACGCGGCTACGTTAGTTCCGTATATGATAGAGATGGGAATCGACGTATGGCAGGGTTGTATGGAAAGCAACAATGTCCCGGAACTTGTAAAAAAATACGGTGATAAGATAACATTTATGGGCGGTATCGACAATAAGGCGATGGACTTCTCCGGGTGGACTCGCGCGGACTGCGCTAAAGCTGCTCGCAAAGTATGCGTCAGCAAAGATACTCGAGGTTTTATCCCGTGCATTACGCAAGGCGGTCCGGGTTCTACGTTCCCCGGCGCGTATGAGGTTCTCTTTGAAGAAATTGACAAGGCCAGCGAAGAAATTTTCGGTATTGACGCGTCCAAGATTGAGCGGTTGCCGTCTCAGATACTGTTCTAACCGCACATTGGCGCCACGCAGCCACATTCCGGAAAAGTTTTAGCAAGCTCGTTAATATTTGAACGCCGCTTTCACGCGAGTAAGCGGTATATCGTCTGTTGATAACTCTCGCCCGTACTCCGTGAAGTTCCGGCGATAGTGCATGTTGAGTTTCTGATGTTCGCGCTATCGTGATATTGAAGTAGTTTCAACTTTAATATCACGATAGTTGTATATTTGCTTGTAATAAGAGATTGCGGCATTTTTTGTTGCCGAACATTGCGCTGTCCTATCTGTGTAACACGCTATCACCGTTACCTTTTTCTCTGTGGTCAATAAACTCCTGCTGATAATCGCGGATTGCATAGATATATTCCTTGATGGGATGGATAAGTATTAGGTTGCTCATTGTGCAGTTTCCTCTCGATACACAAAAAGCTCCACACCTCCGTCAAGCCGCGCCAGCAACTCGGCGGCGTTAGCGGGATAGACGGCGATGTTCTTAACTTCATTGAGCGGAATCCAGTGAAAATATATTGCGTTATCGTCAGTTTTGCGGTACTCTTTACTGATAAAACTGCCGGACAGCGGAATTTGACTATCGTCTTGAAGTTCCACTAAGTAATCTAAACAAATTTGCTGAAAAGTCTTGTCGCCCCAAGGGAAAATGTTTGCCCATTATCTTGGTCTGCCTGTAGAGTATAGGCAGGAACTGAGGGAGTCATATATCGGCGCTTCGGCAACAGGTAAATCTAAAATATGGCTCAACGAAAATCGTTCACCGCTCCCTGTCAAACCAACGCTCGACTATAAGCAATTCGACGATTCCGAGAGTATATATGATGTTTATTGACGTGTGTCGAAGTTCCGAGATGAGATACTTGTAACGAATGACGAGCTAATAATTGTGGTTGCTCACGGATTTATGCTGCCAATATTTTTCGCGACATGGCTTGAGTGGAACGCCGATATGCTCCTTCACTCCGAGTTTTACGGAGCGGCTGGCGGAGTTTCCTTTATGAAAGAAACCGATGACGGAAAGCGCGTGATTATGCGGCTTAACGATATGTCATACAGCGGCGAAGATTACAGCCTTGTATGAGTTTGGAGTAAAAACTATGGACGACATCAATTTTGCGCGGAGCGATATTTCGTTCAACGGCGAAAAGTATAATTTCAGCTACCGCGTTGCCGGAATACTTGTTCGTGGAGGTAAGGTGCTGTTGCAAAAGCCGAATAATGCCGCCGAGTACGCTTTCCCTGGCGGTCAGGTTGCATTTGGCGAAACTCACGCCGACGCAATCAAGCGCGAATGGCGCGAGGAAGTCGGCGCGGACGTGGTAGTTACCGACTTGAAATGGGTCGAGGAAGCGGCTCCGTATACTGTACCCTATAAAGTGGACACGGGGCGAAAACGCCAAACCCCGGAAAGTGGACACAAAAAACGCGAGGGCGTATAATAGACCCTGCGGAACGGACACGGTACGGGAGTGGAAAGTGGCTAGCGCCGCGAAAGGAGAGAATTAATATGGCAGCGCCGCACAATAAATTCACAGACGAGCAGATAGCGTATTTCAAGAGCAACCGTCACGTTCGGAATGTCGGAAGGAGTTTCGTGTACTTCAACGACGAGTTCAAAGAGCAATTTTGGCGAATGTATCACGAGGGAAACCTGTTGCCGCAGGAGATTCTGCTAAGGTTCGGAGTTGATTACGAGATGCTTGGACGCAAGCGGGTCGAGGGAATCGTTCAGAATCTTAAAATAAAGTACGCGAACGGCGTCGCCGAAGATAAGCGGAAGAAACGGCAGCTCGACGCA
>JAISKY010000226.1 GCA_031260745.1 Oscillospiraceae bacterium | reverse complement strand
GTCGCGTTAAGCGACAGTAAAAGTTCCAGTACCTCGTCAACGACTTCGGTTATCCTCGCGTCGGGACGGTCAATCTTATTGACCACTACAATGACGCTGTGGCCTAATTCCAGCGCCTTAGAGAGCACGAAGCGAGTTTGAGGCATAGGACCCTCGGCTGCGTCAACGAGCAGCAGAACGCCGCTAACCATCTTCAGGACGCGTTCTACTTCACCGCCAAAGTCCGCGTGACCCGGAGTGTCAACGATATTTATCTTAGTATCGCCGTACTGTATCGACGTATTTTTAGCCAGAATCGTAATCCCGCGCTCACGTTCTAAGTCGCCGCTGTCCATAACGCGGTCCTGAACGACCTGATTGTCGCGGAATACTCCGCTTTGTTTAAGCATCTCGTCTACAAGCGTAGTTTTGCCGTGGTCAACGTGAGCGATAATCGCTATATTTCTTATGTTTTCCATTATTTATCCTTTTTTATATTTTACATTACGCGTAGTATACCACAGTTTTCCCTGAAAGTCAAATACCCAACAACAAGCGGGAGTAAAACCCCCGCCCGTACATTTCACTGTTACTTGTTCACTATTAACTGAAATTAGATTCCCCGCGTAAGCCGTGTGCGTCCGTTAGTAACCTGCACTTATGGCAGGTGGGTCGCCTCCCCGCCGCTTCTCTGCTTCCAACGTCCGCGCCGACACATTTAAGCCGGGCGGGAGGCCTGCAATTCACGGCAAGAGTTTATCCGGCGTCCCTGTTTGCTATTGTGGTACATAATAGACACATCACGCACTTTGCAGGGAAACTTATTCTATGGATTGCGTTTTAAGAGCGAATGCCGAAGCTCGTTAAAAAGCTCCGCGATTAAATTCTATTGCCCTCTGCTTTTAGTATAACACACATCCGCGACAAATGCAACTGTATTTTTTAGGAAAATTTTGACGTTTTTTCGGTTAGTCGTCGTCCTCGAACAGACGATTCATAAATTCCTCGTAGACGCGTTCAAGTTCCGCGTCGTCGTCAATCGTCGCGAAAAGTTCTTCGCCGTTTTCCTCGACGACTTTGAAAATTACCATTTCCGGGTCGTCCACCTCGTCAACGGGCAGGAATGACATATAAATCTCCCCGTCCATTTCGAGCGTATCCAAATGTTCGATTTCGTATTCATTACCTTCTTCGTCGGTAATTGTATAGAAATCGTCTCCAAATTGTTTTTCGTCGTCCATTGCTGAAATCCTCCGAATTATTAGCTTGTTCGCCGATTATACACTATGTTTTTTTATTTGTCAAGCCATAATATCTAATCCGCGAGAAACCTTATTCGCGCTGACTAATGTTTTTAGCATCGCTTCGGCGGGTTTTGACGGAGAATCAATCCGCGACGCGGAAACTCCGGTCAGCTTGAACCCCACGTCTTTCATTACCGAATACAGCCCTATACTCTCGCGCTTCAGCGAGTTAACGGTTTCTTCAAGTTCCGCGCCGAAGTTCAGCGAAAGCTCCTTACCGCGAACGCTTATCAAAGTTTCGATATGCCCGAACTTTTCCAAATCCAGCGACAGTAAAATGTTCGCGTTCTCAGGGTCAATACGCGTTCTGCCGGATTTCGGATTTTTATATACGTACAATTCCGCAGTAGTACGGTGTTCGTTGATATTCAGCGGTATTTGAGCGTAAATGAATTTATTATCCGGCATACGCGTGTCCGTCAATTGCTCGCGTATAGTTTGAAGCTCGCTGTGCCGGAGTTTAAGCTCCGCGGATTTCGTATCGTCCGGAGGAAGTTTCGCGATTTCGCGCTCTATCCCGCGTTCAATCTCAACCAGACGCGCCGGAAGTTCAAACGCGGCGCGTTTAAGCGCGGCTCCGCCGAGCAATTTCGCGTCAGTCTGCTCGGTTTGAGCATTACCCGCCTGAACAATTTGCGCGTTAGTAATCTCCGCTTTAATCGGTTGAGCGTCTGCGCGTTCGGGAGCGATTTCGCGCGGAATACTATTTTCCCGCGCTTGATTCGGTTCGGGTTTTATCGCGTTAACGGACGCTCCGCCTGATTCGGGTACGCGAGTATCAACCGCCGCGTTAGGCACGGTTTCGGTTTTCGGAACGTCCTGCGATATTTTCGCGGCAGGAACATTTTCGTTTAGCGGCGCGGACGCGGTTTCATCAGCGTCAGCGATAAGCGTCGCCGCAGTTTCCGCCGCCGCGTTATTGGTCACGGGTACGGTTTCCGGAGTTTTCGCAACAACAGCGGCAAGTTCCGGAGTAAGCGTAACTGCGGGAATATTCGTCTTTACCGCGTTTTCCGAAGTTTGACCCGACAACACCGATTCGGCGGGTATTAACTGAGCCGCAGAAGCAATGACCTCCGACTCAACAGGTAAATTTCCTGTTGGAGCCGCCGCGATTTCCTGCATCGCGTTAAGGTTTTTCTCCGTTACCGGAAGTCCCAGATTCTGAAGCGTCTGCGCTAAATCGCTGACAAGTTGAAAAAGCTCCGGCGACTGCGCTCTAAGCTGAGCCAAAAGTTTCGCAATCCCGCCCGACTGCGTCATAGCCGAGCCGTCAATTACCGCGCCGCCAACCGCCGCGTTTTGAATCGCGACGGCCGAACTTTCAAGCTCCACAAGCCTAAGCCGCAAAATTCCGTCTTTGCCCATCGGCTCCGCAACCTGTAGCGTAACCGACTCGCCGGCTAACGGAGGAATTACGTCCGACTCCAGTCGGGCACGCAAAAGCGAACCGTCAGTAAGACGAAGCGCGATTTGCCCGTCCTGGTCGGTGGAAATTACTTTTCCCTCCAAAATTTGCCCCTCTGAAACGGGTAATTTTGAATTTTGAGAGATTTCGTTGAGGGAATTTGAAAAAAACTCTTGTAAATTTGTGCGAAATGTGATATTATTCATTATAACTATATGTATCGTAACAAAATCCGTTGCGCTTTAGACGGTATTAGCGCAAAAAAGGAGTACAAAATTATGGCAGACAGAGTATCTCAGGCGCTTTCGGGCGACCGCGAAGATGTTTTCAGGGAACTCGGCAGTATCGGAGCGGGAAACGCCGCTACCGCGCTTGCCGGTATGCTCGGCAAACGTATTAATATGAATGTGCCGGAGGTTTCTATTATTCCGTTTAACGAAGTTCCGAATATTATGGGCGGAGCCGATAATATCGTTGTCGGCGTACTTGTAAATATGCGGGGACAAATGAACGGGTACGTGCTGTTACTGCTTGGCATAGACGACGCTTACTCGTTACTGTCGGCGGCGTTGCAGGAGAAGAAAACCCCTCCGGAGAATTTTTACATAGGCTCGCTGTCGGAATTGGAGAGTTCCGCTTTGGTTGAAATCTCCAATATTTTGGTCGGCTCTTATCTGTCCGCGATAATCACGATAACGAACCTGAGCATAAAACCGTCGGTGCCGGAGATTGCGGTTGATATGGCGGGCGCGATATTAAACATTGTCGCGGTTTCGTACGGACATATCGGCGATTCGGTATTGTTTCTCAAGACGCAGTTTACATCGGAAGACAGCGATATGACCGGGAACTTCTTTTTGATTCCCGATTTCTCGTCGTATAAAATTCTGATGGCGTCCCTCGGTATTAGCTGATGGCGACGGTTTTAGTTGGAATGGCGGACTGGAAAATTTCACGCAGTCCCGACATATTAACGACGCTCGGACTTGGCTCCTGCGTCGGAGTGACACTTTGGGATAAATCCAGAGGCATAGGCGGACTGGCGCACATTATGCTTCCGTCGTCCGAGGGATATACTCAGCATAACCGTATGAAATTCGCGGATACCGCGTTAAAGGATATGCTGGAGACAATCCTGAGAACCGGAGCGTCGCGCGCTAATCTTGTCGCGAAAATAGCCGGCGGAGCTCACATGTTCAGCGGCTCCGGAGCCGGAAACGTCCTTAAAGTCGGCGAACGCAACGCGGAAAATTGCAAGCGAATCTTAGGCGAAATGAAAATACCGTTGCTCGCGAACGATACGGGCGGTACTCACGGACGTACAATCGAGCTGAACATTGTAAACGGACAACTAAAAATAAAAACCGTAGGTTTTGGTGAAAAGTTTATTTAAGGGTTAAGATACGCTTATGTAAATACGATAGAAAACAATATAACATAATCCAAAAGGGGGAAACTAACCAATGGCAAAAGTGCTAATTGTCGATGACGCCGCGTTTATGCGAATATCCATCAAAAATATGCTGACAAAGAACGGCTACGAAGTAGTCGGCGAAGCTGAAAACGGCAAGGTGGGCGTCGAAAAGTTCAAGGAGCTTAATCCCGACATCGTTACGATGGATATAACGATGCCCGAAATGAGCGGACTTGACGCGTTAAAGGAAATTATCCAGACCGACTCATCGGCAAAAGTCGTGATGGTGTCCGCGATGGGTCAGGAGGCAATGGTTCGCGACGCGATTATCTCCGGCGCAAAGGGTTTTATCGTTAAGCCTTTCAAAGAGGAAGGCATCGTCGCCGCCATTAAAAAGCTCGGTTAATCCCCGCTTAGCTTAGTTCCTGCGAAAGGAGAAAGAAATAATTATGAGCGAAGATACCAGTATGATGGAAGTATTTATATACGAAAGCGACCAGTTATTAGAGTCGCTTGAAGATATATTGCTTCAAGGGGAAAAAGAACATGAGCTTAACCCGGAACACATCAACGAAGTATTTCGAGTAATGCACACGCTTAAAGGTTCCTCGTCTATGATGGGGTATGACAGTCTTGCCAAACTCGCGCACGCTACAGAGGACCTATTCGCGCAAATACGCGAAAAAGGCGCAAGCAAGGACGACTGGGCGGCGATTTTCGATTTGGTGCTGGAGGCTAACGACGCGCTGAAAGCTCACGTCAATGTTATCCACGAGGGCAAAACTCCGAATTTTGATAATACCGATTTGATAAATCGGCTTCACGCGTGTCTGGAGAATCTGAAAACCGGACTGCCGGCTTCAGGCGGCGCGGCGGCTGGTTCCGATACCGGTTCGGGCGGAACTGCGCTCGATGAACAGGGCGCGGGAACGGTCATTGACGGCGCGCTCGCGGACGACCCGGAGGCGCTTTACTACCGTATCAAGGCGACTTTCGAGGAAGGCTGCCTGATGGAGAATCTACGCGCGTTCAGCCTTGTTAACGAGCTTCTGCCTTGCGTGATTAAGATGTGTACAATCCCCGACGATTTGGAAAGCGCGACCGCGGCGGATTATATCATCGCGAACGGTTTTACGGTTTTTCTCAAATCCACCGAGAACCCCGACAAGCTGAAAAGTATCGCGAACGGAGTTATGTTCGTTAACACCGCAAGCATACTCTCTTTGGAGGATATGGAGCTTGTGCCGGAAAATCTCGCGCCGGTAAAAGCGGCGCCGGAACCCGCGGAGGTCGCCGTAGTTGCCGAACTGCCGGAAGCGTCAGCCGCCGCCCTTAATTCCGCTCCCGCCGCCGCCGCTAAACCCGCCGCGCAAGCCGCGGTATCGGAGTCAATCGCGAAGCAAAACTTCATTTCCGTCAACGTCAATAAACTGGACAAGTTAGTTGACCTAGTCGGCGAGATTGTCACTAACGAGTCGATGGTTACGAAAAATCCGGAAATCGCCAGTTTGCAAATTCAGGGCTTTGACCGCGCCAGTCAGGAACTGCACAAACTGATTAACGAGCTTCAGGATATTGTAATGTCAATCCGAATGGTACCTGTCGCGTCCACGTTCCACAAAATGCAGCGTATTGTCCGCGATATGAGCAAGAAGGTTCAGAAAACAGTTAACCTTGTAATCCTCGGAGAGGAAACGGAAGTCGATAAGAATATTATTGATACTCTGTCCGACCCGTTAATGCACCTTATCCGTAATGCCGTTGACCACGGACTTGAAACAACGGACGTACGCAAAAAAAAGGGCAAGGACGCGACCGGACGCGTAACGCTTGAGGCTCGCAATACCGGCGGCGACGTTATCATCATCGTAGAGGACGACGGCGGCGGTCTTGACCGCGGTCGGATTATCAAAAAAGCTCAGGACAAGGGGCTTATCACTAAGCCTGAAAACGAAATCAGCGACAAAGAAGCGTATCAGCTTATCTTCGCGCCCGGACTAAGCACTAACGAGCAAGTCACGGAGTTCAGCGGACGCGGGGTTGGAATGGACGTAGTGCGCTCTAACATCGACAAAGTAGGCGGAAGTATTTCCGTTGACAGCGCGCAGGATAAAGGCACGACAATCACGATTCGTATACCGCTGACTTTGTCAATAATTGAGGGTATGAAACTCCGCGTCGGGCAGTATATATTTATCGTGCCGATGCTGTCAATACAGGAATCGTCCAAAGAGTACGCCAAAGACGTTTTCCTCGACCCGAACGGCAATGAAATGCTGATGATACGCGGCAGTGTTTATCCGGTAGTCAGATTGTACAATTTGTTCAACCTTGAACCGGAAAAGACTGAACTCAGCGAGGGTATACTCATAATGATAAACAGCGAGCGCCGCACCTACTGCTTATTCGTAGACGAGTTAATCGGCGAACAGCAAGCAGTCATCAAGCCCTTGCCGACGTACATACAAAAGCATAACAACGGTATGCACGGACTAAGCGGCTGCTCAATACTGGGCGACGGCAGTATTTCACTGATAATCGACATCAACAAGTTACTGGTGGATTAACAACAATCCGGAGAAATGCCCGACATTTCTCCCGTCGGGGTGTAGCGCAGTTGGCAGCGCGCCGGTTTTGGGAACCGGAGGCCCTGAGTTCGAGCCTCAGCACTCCGACCATTATAAAATAAGTACAATAAATCAATTAAAGCGAGGTATATCTCCATGTACAAAATCAATAAGGACGAGTTTATCGTTCTAAACTCAAAAGTGAATTCTCCTTCGTTGGCTTCAATAGCCGGCGACGCTGTGGCGGAGGACGAAGCGGCGGCAACCGCCAGTCTTGTGGAGAAAGGTATTCTGGAGGGCAATGTCGTAAGTTCCTCAATAACTGAGCTTATCGACATCCTTGATAACTCTCCCGAAATCAAGGTCACGAGATTCGCGGCTGTAGAGCTTCAGAAATCCAGCGGACCGGATATGGGTAACGACGGCGGCGGCGGCGGCGGCG
>JAISKY010000223.1 GCA_031260745.1 Oscillospiraceae bacterium | reverse complement strand
AGAGTTTACGCGAAAAGCTTACTCCTATGCAATTTGAGGTCGCGGTGAACGGCGCAACGGAACCGCCGTTTCAAAACGAGTATTTTGACAACTTCAAAGCCGGAATTTACGTTGATATTGTCAGCGGTACGCCGTTATTCGTATCAAGCGACAAATTTGAATCCGGTTGCGGTTGGCCCGCGTTCGCTAAACCTATTGACGGTTCGTTGCTGAAAATGCTAACCGACAAATCGTACGGCAGGGTTAGGACGGAAGTACGTTCCGCGCGGTCCGGAGCGCACTTAGGACACGTATTTGACGACGGAATCCCCGAACTCGGCGGATTGCGGTACTGTATTAACAGCGCGTCGCTTAGGTTCATTCCGCTTGAAGCTATGGAACGCGAGGGTTATAGCGAATATTTGCCGCTGGTAAAATAAAGGTATTTTAGAAACGTGACTTGATTCGCTTTTCGATACGGACAAAATCCAAGAGCCATAAGGGCTCGCGGATTTTGTCCCCTCAATTGTCTTAGCCGACTCGGCTATAAAATAAGAGGAATCACTGTGAATTTGGCTAATGCTTTGCTTGACAACGCTCTTATGGTGTGGTATAATATTCAAAAAACTATTGGAGGGTTTAGCAATGAGCAAGAAAACAGTTATTATCTACTTTTCGCAGTCAGGCAACACGGAAAAACTCGTAAAACTTATTCACGGTCACATCGGCGGAGCGACCGCAAGCCTTGACGAGAAGGGGAACATAGCAAATTCGTCGGACACCCCGTTTGACTTGGGCAATTACGATACCGTACTTATCGGCACACCGAACTGGGCGGCAACCGCGTCTACGCCCGTAAAGACGTTTTTATCCGCGAATGACCTGAGCGGAAAAGACTTCGCGCCGGTCTGCACTCACGGTATGGGCGGTGAGCAAAACGTCACATCGGATATGGTCGCGCTTTGCCCAAACAGCAAAATTCTGCCGAGCCTTGCCGTAAAAGGCGCGGAGGTTGACGCCTCCGGCTCAAAAGTAATCGACTGGCTTCAGGTTATCGGACTGAAATAGGATATACGCCGAATTTGCGCTGTACAAAGTGCAAATTCGGCGTATTTAACGCGCGTTTCATAGCTCGCAAGGCACTAAGACAACACCGGATTTAGCTTACGGACGAAAGGGTGATTTTACGGACACATATTTATACCCGATAACTACGGCGCTATGGCAGTTCCCGTTAATCGCGACGGCGCTTACAATGCCGTATGTTATCTATTGCTATCGCAAGTACGGTTCGGTGTCCGCGCTTAGAAGCTGTATTCTTTTCTCTATGCTGTTCTATCTGCAATGCGCGTTTTATCTTGTGATACTGCCGTTGCCCGACCCCGTGAAAGTTGCGGCGAAAACCGGACCGTACTACAATCTCGTGCCGTTTCAAAACGTGTATGATTTTCTTGAGAAATCATCGTTTGATATGTCGCAGCCGAGTACGTGGCTACGGGCGATGCGCGAGAACTATTTTCTTGAGCCGGTGTTCAATTTCCTGCTATTAACGCCGTTTGGGATATATCTCGCGTATTACTTCAAAAGCAGTTTGAGAAAGGTGATTTTGTTCTCGTTCGCGGTATCGCTTTTTTTCGAGCTGACACAACTTACCGGACTTTGGGGAGTATACTCCCGACCGTACAGGCTATTTGACATAAATGACCTGATGCTGAACACATTAGGCGGCATATTGGGCTTTGTGATTTTTAAGTGTTTTCGTAAGGTTCTGCCAAGTCGGGAACGGATAGACGAAGTAAGCGTGGAGCGCGGCAGAAAAGTCGGGTTTATTCGCCGAGGCGTCGCGCTGTTTGTTGATAGTATTATTGTAGGGTTAATCTCGGTGGTTATCGCGAAATTCACCGACTTCAAAGCGGTATATGTCGTTATAGTCACTTTATCAATATACTTTCCGCTGATTGCCGTAATTTTTCGCGGCGGCACTTTAGGTAAATTGCTTGTGCTTATAAAAATAGCCGGATTCGGGAAAAAGGCTCCGCCGCTTTTGCCGATGGTTTTGATTCGGTATATTTTACGCGATTCGCTTATTTCGCTGTCTATGTGGTTGACGGTATTGATTTCAACCGCAAATATCGCGTACCGGTTTATTGCCGTTGTCGGAGAATTGCTGATAGTCATATTTTCGTGCGCGGACTTTGTGATAAGCGTGAAAAAAGGTAAACGGCTATGGTACGAGCGATTGACGAAAACTCAAAACTCGGCTATTCGTACAAAATAATTTGAAGTTATACGCGCATTCTGCCGCTGTTGACCCATTCGGATAGCAGATTGACGCACGCTCCGTAGGAGCGGATTCCAAGGCTTTGACCGTTGGACTTCAAATATCCGTCGTACACGACGGAAACGGTAACGGCGGCGGGCGTGTCCTCGTAATTCTCCCAATACTCGGAGTTGTCGCGGAAGTCAAGGAGAATTAGGTCAGAGTAACGCTGCGCAAGCTCGACATACGCGTCCGGATTGGTTTCGTAAAGCGCGTTTCCGAGTTCAGTCACGCCGAGCAAATACCCTGAATATCGGAACGCCGGGTCGTCCGACAAAATAGCTGCGAGTATTCCGGCGAAGTTAGCTTCGGACTCCGCGGCGATTCCGTGAGCGTGAGCAAGCTCGTGCGACGTGTCCGAGGGCAGATACGCCAACGGAGTTCCGGAGTTAAGGTTTGCCTCTCCGGTCAGAGCGAAATAGATTCCGGTGAAGTGCGTTCGGCTCATTATCTCGGAGTAGAGCATTGATTTCGGGCGCGGCGATATATATCGCTCCAATCGCGGGAACACATCGGAAAGTCTGCCGTAGGGGATTACGTCCGAAGCGCGTTTCAAAAGCGCGGGTACGCTCTCGTTAATATGCCCGTCGCTGTCGCGCGATATGAACGGAGCGGACGCGTTTGCTCCGTCGATGAAAACCTCCAGCGCGAGTTTCAAATCGTCCTCAGAGGGCGTTGTATTCTTCAGAACGCCTTCATAAAACGGAGTTGTATAGTACAGCGAACACCACAGCCACAGAAATGCCGCCCATATTATAACTCCCGCCGCGGCAAGCGGGAGCATTTGAAGCACGGCGGTTATGACGCGCTCACCCTTAGCGCGGACTATCGCGGCCGCGCTTCTGATAAGATGGAACAACACTAACAAAATCAACAGGGTAACGGCAAGTTCGTAAACGCTGAACGGAATTAGGCTCGTCATCTGCCCTAAAGCGTAGCGAACATAGCCGGACACGGTTTTAGCCGTGTCCATTACCGCTCGCGACGGTATCGCTATGTAAAATACCGCGACAAGCAACGCGCCGGCAATCAGCGGTATGAACTTGAAAAAGAGTTGTTTTTTCATCTTATGTAATAATCACCTTGCTCCGGATACTGCGTTTAGTTTATCAATATGCCATAGTCAGTATAAACCAAACTCCGATTGATGTCAACAGCCAATTTGTGCGAATTGTTGACAGGGGACTACGGCTGCAATCTTTGCTGACCGATATTATATGTTGCGGAAACGCGTTTGACAAAGCGCCGTAATCGTGTTATAATCAGAGCAGAGGTAAATATTATGACATTTTGCGTACCGTGCCTGTTTGGACTTGAGGGTTTAGCGGCGGACGAACTGCGCCGTATGGGCGTAGAGTCGGTAACGGCTCAAAACGGACGGGTTCTGTTTGAGGGCGGTTGGAACGAGCTTGCGGCGGCGAACCTTCGTCTGCGTACCGGCGAACGCGTGCTTTTGCAATTGGGGCAGTTTACCGCGTTTACGTTCGACGAATTGTTTGAGGGCGTTAAGGCTTTGCCGTGGGAGGATTTTCTAACCGTTGACGCGGAGTTCCCGGTTAAGGGCTATTCGTTGGATTCGCAGTTGGCGAGTATTCCCGACTGTCAGAAAATCGTAAAAAAAGCTGTGGTTGAACGCCTAAAGACGCGCTACCGTACGGAGTGGTTTAAGGAGGACGGCAAACGCTTCCGTATACAGTTCGCCAT
>JAISKY010000217.1 GCA_031260745.1 Oscillospiraceae bacterium | reverse complement strand
GGCGTAAGAATCGTTGACGGCGAAATCCAGATTATCCCCAATAACGACAGCGCGCTGAACGCGGACGAAAGCTCGGAAAGCTCCGCGTGGAGAGCGATTAGCGTTACCGGTGAGCTTGTTACTCCTGGCAGTCCGAACACGTTCAAATATGACGGAGTTCAGCCCGGACGCTCGGACGAACAAAACTTAGGCGTTCCCGGCGGAGTTATGCTAAACACTGTTGTGAATAACTTTCAATATACCGGAAACGCAGAGGACAAGAAGCACCTCGCGTATACGTTTATGGGATTCGACGCAATGCAAGCGGCGGTAGGCGCAGAGCCTAACTTTTTACTAAAGGCGCTTGGTCTTTTCCCGATTTCCGACAAACTAGGACGCGACCCGGAGTGGCTGTTCGTACGCAACTACGGTGAGCGTATCGCCGCTAGGGGCAGTTCGTGGATTGGCGGCAGCGGATTCTGGTATCTCTACCTTCGCGAATCCCGCGAGTTCATCTACCCCGACATTGGTTTCCGCAGCGCGTACATTGACTGCTGACCGAACATAACCGCAAGAAAATGTATTGACAAATCATATCATTTATTGTAAAATGATTTCGGTAATACTAAATTCAATCATTTTACCGTAAGGGGGCAAAAAAAATGGAGACTTTGGACAGGTTTTTCAAAATCAAAGAACGCGGTTCCACGTTCGGAACGGAAATCCGAGCCGGATTAGTCACGTTCATAACAATGGCTTACATCTTGCCCGTAAACAGCGGAATGCTGGCGGAGGCGGGGTTAGACCAGGGCGCGGTATTTATGGCGACGGCGTTAGCCGCCGCGCTCGGAACTATTCTTATGGGGCTTCTTGCGAAACTGCCGCTCGCGCAAGCTCCCGGAATGGGGCTTAACGCGTTCTTTACCTATACGGTCGTGTTCGCGATGGGCTATAGTCCGTCATTCGCTCTCGCGGCAGTATTGGTAGAGGGCGTAATATTCATCATACTGAGTTTGACGAATATCCGCACGAAACTGCTTTCCGCTCTGCCAAAACAGTTGCGTTTAGCGATTTCAGCCGGTATCGGACTGTTCATCTTATTTATCGGGTTGAAAAACGCGGGTATAATAATCGCGGACGGAGCTACATTCGTCGCGGTCAACCCCGCGGTCAATCCTTTGGCGGGAACGCCAACCGTATCCTTCGCGATTCTCGGTATTATTATAACCGCCGCGTTGTGGGCGCTGAAAGTAAAAGGCTCACTGCTTATCGGAATTTTCCTGACGTGGGTTCTGGGAATGATTTGCCAGATTACCGGTTTTTATGTTCCTAATATCGACGCCGGTATGTACTCAATGTTCCCGACCGGATTAGTTTCCGCTCCGCCGAGCATCGCGCCGACGTTCGGACTGGCGTTCGGAGGGTTGCAAGAAGCGTTCGCGAACTCCGAGAGCATATTCCAGTTCATCATCGTTATGCTTACGTTTTTGTACGTAGATATATTCGATACGCTTGGATGTTTCGCGGGCGTCGCTACTAAGGCGAATATGATGGACGAAAACGGCTCGTTCCCCGGAGTCGGAAAAGCGTTTACCTCGGACGCCATCGCAACGACCGCCGGAGCGATACTAGGGACTTCAACCGTTACGACCTTCATCGAAAGCGCCGCTGGCGTGGAGGAAGGCGGACGCACCGGACTTACCGCGATTGTTACCGCGCTGCTGTTCCTGATTGCGATACCGTTCTATCCGATAATCTCGGCGATTCCGAGCTTCGCGACCGCTCCCGCTTTGGTTATGGTCGGAGTTATGATGTGCGAGGTACTTAAAGATTTCGAGTGGTCAAGCCCCGACGCGCTAATCCCCGGAGTTGTTACGATTATCTTTATGGTGCTTGGGTACTCAATTTCCGCGGGGATTATGTGGGGCGCGATTTTCTACCTGATTATCAAGGCCGTAACGGGCAAAGCCAAAGAACCGGGCGCGGTTATGTGGGTTCTTGGAGTTCTGTTTGTTATTAAGCTGTTTATCCTAAAAATCTAAGCGGCGAATCGTAGCAGATATTTAGTGTTGCGTGACATTCTACTCAAAAACCCCCGAAGTTTTTAGAACTTCGGGGGTTTGTTAATCCGGCATATACAAATCGACTTGGTATCTATTGGCGATTTATCTCGACCACGGTTTCCACGTGAGCGGTGCCGGGGAACATATCGACCGCTTCGGCTCTGACGGCTCTGTAACCGCGTTGATTAAGCAGTTTCAAGTCACGAGCGAGCGTAGCGGGGTCGCAGGAAATGTACGCGATTCGCTTTGGGCTTAGCGCGGTGAGATTTTCGATAAGCTCCGCCGAAAGCCCTTTGCGCGGAGGGTCAACGAACACGCAATCGGCGGCGGGAAGCTCGGCGACCGAAACGTCCGAGTGTACGAAGTCCGCGTTCGTAACTTTATTGCGTTTTGCGTTAAGCGACGCTCCGGCAATTGCGGAGGGGTTAATTTCAACGCCGGTAACTTTCGCGGCTTTAGCGGCGATTAACAGCGTAAGCGTGCCTACGCCGCAATACAGGTCAAGCGCGGTTTCAACGGAGCGCAAATCCGCGAACTCCAGCGCGATTTCGTACAATCGCTCCGCTTGCTCCGAGTTAACCTGGTAAAATGAATCCGGCGATAGCTCGGTGCCGTTTATCGTGACCGTTTCACTGCCGAACAGCAGATGAAACTTTTCGCCGAACACTACGTTTGTAGTACCTCTCTGTTCGTTCCACATCAGCGAGGTACACTCCGGAACCGCTGAACGTACTTCGTCAATAAGCTCGCCGACAAGCCTGGGTTTACCGTTCGCGACTACGCAAACCTGAGTTCCGCGAGTGAACAGCTTACGCAGTAAGCCTTTGCCGGAGCTTTCGTCATAAATTGAAATTCCGTTCTCCTTAGCCCAGGAGTTAAGCGCGTTAGCGGCGTTGTTCGCAAACTCGCTTTGCAAAAGACAGTTATCCACCGGAATAACGTCGTGCGAGTTTGCTCTGTAAAATCCGAGTAAACTACCGCCCGACGGATTTACCGCAAAATTGAAAATCGCTTTGTTGCGATAACCGAATCTGCGTATACTTGGTATAATACGCTCGGCTCTAAGCTCCAAACCGCCGATTCGTTGGAACGCGTCATTAACGCGCTCCAGTTTTTGCCTAAGTTCCTCGGCGTAGCTCATATGCAGATACGAACACCCGCCGCACTTAGGATAATACGGACACTCCGTAGTTATTCGCTCCGGAGACGCTGACAGAACTTCTATGGATTTCGCCCACGCGGAGCTTTTACCGACTTTTAGAACTCTCGCGCTGACATTTTCACCGGGAATCGCGTTCGCGACAAAGATAACCTCGCCGGATTCGGCTCTGGCGACTCCCTGACCGTCGCTGTTCGCGGAAGTAATCGCTAACGTAACAATATCATTTTTTTTCATCATAACATAAAGTTAGCAAGTCCGGCAACGTCGCTGATAGGCAGTGCGAAACTGAATCCAAGCCCCTCGGTATTAAGTCCCGCGCCCGCCGCGATTGCGTTCATAAGGTCGTGACGGCTTGAACGCTCCGCTAGTATCAGCACGAGTTCTTTCTCCGGCTGAATCGCGACTCCGAGGAAATCCGCCTCGTCGTTTTTCTTTGTGCCTCTGGCGGGTACGATTGTGCCGCCTCTCGCGCCCGCTTCTCTTGCCGCCGCCATAGTCGTTTCCGCGAATCCGCGGTTTACTACCGTAACAATTAAATCATATTGTGTCTGCACTAGTTTCTCCCCCTTAAATTCCGAGGTTTCTTTGCCGCTTAACATTTCCATAACGCGCCGTCCCGCCACTGACGAAAGCGGTATTGTGAACGCGATTCCGTGACCGGCTCTGCTTAGTTTCATCTCCTCGCGCAAACGGCGCAAAATCTCGTGCGTAACTCCGTCCGAGCCTACGAAACAAATCATAGCGCGCTCGGCTTCACCGATTCCCAGGTATTCTAATATTTCGGCGTGAGCCGTACCGCGGCACAGCGTTACCGTTTTGAAAATCGCGCCCGACTCCGAGCCTAACTTGCACACAGCGTCGGCTTTCGAGCGTTCCACGATTACGTACAACATCTTCAAAGTAGTCACAACGCGTCCTCCCAGTCCAAATCAAAGATTTCCAGTTCAGCGCCAAACAGCGGAACTCTGGCTTTATTGCGCTGTCCGAACGTCGTTATCAGTCCCATTATCTGTACCGCTACTAACGGCGCCATAGCTACCATCGCGATAATTCCGAACGCGTCGCGCATTACGTTGCCGCCTGACGCGGAGCTTGCGCCCATACTGAACGACATTAGGAGTGTCGCCGTCATAGGTCCCGCGGATACGCCGCCCGCGTCGAACGCGACCGCGGTATACATCGGCGGCACGAAGAACGTCAGAACCATAGCCAACGCGTAGCCCGGCAGTATCAGCCACCAGATATTCAGTCCGGTGTATACGCGTACCATAGCCAGCGCGACCGCGACGCCTACGCCGATACTCAGGCTTATCAGTATTGACTTAGGTTTAATCGCGCCGGACGATACATTTTCCGCCTCTTTCATAAGTACGTGAACCGCGGGTTCGGCTATTACCGCTACGCAACCCATTAACATTCCGAGCGGGATTATCGCCCAGCCGATGCCGCCCTCGACGATTCCCTTACCCAGTAACGCGCCAATCGGAATAAATCCTACGTTCGCGCCCATTAGAAACAGCACTAATCCGATAAACGTGAACACCATTCCTACGCCCATTGACACTAACCGTTTCGCGGGCAGCTTCAGCGCGAATATATCGAATATCGCGAACATTACGACTATAGGAGCTAACGCAATCGCGACTTCCTTAGCATAGTGCGGTATTCCGTGAGTATACCTTGCGATTACCGCCGCTACACCCGCGGCTTGCTCCGGTACGGGAGGAGTATAGCTCGCGTTCTCACCGTGGAACAACAAGCTCAATACCAACACCGCTAATATCGGTCCGGTTGAGCAAAGCGCGACGAATCCGAAGCTCTCCTCGCCGCTTTCTTTAGTGCCGCGAACCGACGTCAGCCCTACGCCCATCGCGAGTATGAACGGCATAGTTATCGGTCCCGTAGTCACTCCGCCGGAGTCAAACGACACCGGTAAATAATCTCCCGGTACGAATATCGCGATTATAAATATCAGCGCGTACCCGATTATCAACAATACAGACAACCTTATCCGAAAAAGAGCGCGCGCCAACGCAAGCATCAGGAATATCCCTACGCCCAGCGAAAGCGTCCATATCAAAGTCATAGGCGGAACTCCGGGAACCTGCCCCGCGAGTATCGTTACATCCGGCTCCGCTACGGTTACGATTGTTCCAATTACCAGTCCCACGCCTAAAATCAGCCATAGCTTCTTACTTGACGATAGATAGGAGCCTACCGATTCGCCCATTGGCATTGTCGCCGCGTCCGCTCCGAATGTGAACAGCGCCATTCCGATTATCAGAACTACAGCTCCGACAATAAACGAAATCAACTCACTTGACGGCAGCGGTGCCGCCGTTAAACTTAGTATCAGCACTATTACCGCTATCGGCAAAACTGACATTACTGACTCTACCAGCTTATCCCAAAATGCGCGCATTTTTCACCTCCGACGATTTTCTATAAAATTAAAAAGGAAAAAGATATACTTTTCCCCTTTCATTTCGCTTAATAAATACCACGACTCGCGCCGGTATTTGCCCGAACATAAAAGCTCTCGGGATTCTAACGTGGAATCAACCGAAACGCTTATTCCTATTCTTGCGAGCAGCCTCGGATTTTTTACGCCGCCTTACGCTAGGACTTTGGTAATACTCCTTTTTACGGAGGTCAGCGAGTACGCCGGACTTAGCGCAACTACGCTTGAATCTGCGCAGGGCGCTGTCAAGGGACTCATTTTCTTTGACTCTTACTTCCGCCAATTTGTTTCTCCCCCCTTTCAAACTAAAGAGGACAGGTAGGGAGGAACATACCTCCATAATCCGTCCCCCATACTATAACACATCTTGAACCGCTTGTCAAGCACAAAAATTCGATTAATTTTTGTTTTACAGCTACGATTGTCGCGGGAATTGCTTTTTTCAACCGCGAATAGACGCGAATTTGATAGGTTTCGGAGAATTATGACAGAATTGCGATAAAAGTAAACGCCGCTATCGCGTGTGTTTTACAAATTTACGTTGACAATTGCGGCTCGTTACGGTATAATGGTAAAAATCTTGTTTGGAGCTAAAATATGAAACTTAATGATAACTTTAACAACCTGAAGCAAAGTTACCTCTTTGTGGAAATCAGGAAACGCGTAGAGGCGTTCACCGCCGCGAACCCTAACGTGGAAGTAATCCGGCTTGGTATCGGCGACATTACGCGTCCGCTCGTCCCGACCGTCGTTGAGGCGCTTAGCAAGGCAAGCGCGGAGATGGGCACTCCCTCCGGATTTAAGGGCTACGGTTACGAGAGCGACGGCTATCCGTTCCTGCGTGAGGCAATCGCGGGCTACTACTCCGCGAGCGGAGCGAAAATATCCGCGGGTGAAATCTTCGTCAATGACGGAGCTAAAAGCGGTTTGGGCAATATCCTGAACATACTCGGACACAGCCGCGTACTTATTCCCGACCCCGTTTATCCGGCGTACGAGGATACGAACATAATGGCGGGTAACGAGCTTATCTACGTTGACGCTACGGAAGCCGACGGATTTCTGCCCGCTCCGCCGAGCGAAGCGGTTGACGTGATTTACATTTGCTCACCGAACAATCCGACCGGAGCGGTGTATTCTAAAACTCAGCTAAAGGCGTGGGTGGACTACGCGAACGCTAACGACGCGCTTATTTTGTTCGACTCGGCGTATACGGAGTTCATCGGCGACCCGTCGCTCCCGAAAAGCATATTCGAGATTGACGGAGCGCGTACCTGCGCGCTGGAGTTTGGCACGTTCTCGAAGATGGCTGGATTCACGGGAGTTCGCTGCGGTTGGGTAATCATACCTTCGGAGCTTGAGCGTAACGGCGTTAACGTCCTGAATCTGTGGGACCGACATCAAGGCTCTATGTTCAACGGCGTATCGTATATCATTCAGCGCGGCGCGGAAGCCGCTCTAAGCGCGCGGGGGCTTGCGGAGAACCGCGCGAACATCGCGTATTATATGGAGAACGCTAAGACAATCACCGAAGCGCTGGACAAAGCGGGTATCAAGTACACCGGAGGTAAAAACAGTCCGTACGTCTGGCTTAAATGCGGACGTCCTTCGTGGGATTATTTCGATTATCTGCTTAACGAGAAGAATATAGTCGGAACTCCCGGCGCGGGCTTCGGCAAAAACGGCGAGGGTTGGTTCAGGCTGACCGCGTTCGGTACTCACGAGCTTACCAAGAAAGCGGCTGAACGTATCGCGGGATAAACGGGGGCAGATAAGAGAGTAGAAAGCAGAGATACCCAATTTGAACCTATTCTCATTTTTAGCGTAGAAAAACAGAATCGGTATTTCTGCTTTCTGCTCTCTTATCTCTGCTTTAATTTGAGGATAACAATATGTCAACAAAGTACATTTTCATAACCGGAGGGGTAGTTTCCGGGTTAGGTAAGGGCATAACCGGCGCGTCACTTGGGCGGTTGCTTAAACAGCGCGGGCTTAAAGTACGTATGCAAAAACTTGACCCGTATCTGAACGTAGACCCCGGAACTATGTCGCCGTTTCAGCACGGTGAGGTTTTCGTCACGGAGGACGGTACGGAAACAGACCTTGACCTGGGGCATTACGAGCGTTTCGTTGACGAGAACCTTGACGTGACCTCAAACGTCACGACAGGTAAAGTCTACTGGAGCGTTATCACTAAAGAACGCAGAGGAGATTACCTCGGCGCGACCGTACAGGTTATCCCGCACATTACAAACGAAATTAAATCGTTCATATACCAAGCGTCGGAGGGCGCGGACGTGGTAATCACGGAAATCGGCGGCACCGTCGGCGACATCGAGGGACGCCCGTTCCTTGAAGCTATACGTCAGGTTCGCGCGGACGTAGGACGCTCCGACGTGCTGTATATCCACGTTTCGCTGTTACCGTTTATTACAGGCTCTGACGAGGTTAAGACGAAACCGACTCAACACTCCGTTAAGGAGTTGCTTAGCGTCGGTATTCAGCCGGACATAATCGTTTGCAGAACTGACAGACCAATAACCACGGAAGTTCGGGAGAAACTCGCGCTGTTCTGTAATATAGCGCCGGAAAGCGTTATCTACAATCCGACCGCGGAGCTTTTGTACGAGATTCCGCTGTTACTGGAACAAGAGGGGCTTGACAGCGAGGTCTGCCGTCAACTTGGACTTGACGCTCCGAAAGCGGATATGGTCGAATGGTCAAGTATGGTAGAACGAGCGAAAAGCGCGACTCGTACCGTTACAATCGCTATCGCGGGCAAGTATGTCGGACTTCACGACGCTTACCTAAGCGTTGTCGAGGCGTTACGTCACGCCGGAATTGAGAACGGCGCTAACCTCTGCATTAAGTGGGTTGACACCGAGTTTGTGTCCGACGATAACGCGGCGGAAATTCTAAGCGGCTGCGACGGAATACTCGTACCCGGCGGATTCGGCGACCGCGGAATCTCCGGTATGGTTTCCTGCGCGAAATACGCCAGAGAGAACGATATTCCGTACTTCGGGATTTGCCTGGGATTGCAAATAGCGGTAATTGAGTACGCCCGCAACGTCTGCCGTCTTGTCGGAGCGAACAGTGTGGAGATTGACCCGGACAGTCCGTACAAGGTTATCGACATAATGGAAACTCAACGCGGTATAACGAACCTCGGCGGTACAATGCGTCTGGGTCACTATCCGTGTACGCTACAGGACGGAACGAAAGCAAAATCCGCCTACGGTACGGAGCGAATCGTGGAACGTCACCGTCACCGCTACGAGGTCAACAACGACTTCCGCGCGATTTTACAGGAACACGGATTAAAGCTCGCGGGCTTGTCGCCCGACAGTGAGCTTGTAGAGATAATCGAGCTTCCAAGCCAAAAATGGTTCGTCGGAGTTCAATTTCACCCGGAGTTCAAGTCGCGCCCGAATCGCGCTCACCCGCTGTTCCGCGAGTTCGTAGCCGCCGCGCTGAGCGACCAAAGTTCAAATGACGAAGGATAACGGACAAATACCCGGTCGCTCAACGGAGCGTTTGAAAATAGCAAAGGCAACGGCGGTATTTATCCTTTGCGCTATGTCCTTTTTACTTTGTTTTAGTTGCTCACAGACGAAATATACCGCCGAGTATTACGATGTATTTGACACGTATACGGTAGTTGTCAGCTATGGAAAGCCTGTACCGCCGGAGCTTCACGAGGAAATGCTAAGGCTTCACAACCTGTTTGACATTTACAACGGAGAAATCGACCTAAGCGACGCGGAGGTTCAGTGGCTGCTCGCAAAATCGGACGAGCTTAAAGCGGTTAGCGGCGGTACGTTCGATATTACTTTCGGAGCGTTGAAAGTTTGGCACTCCTACCGCGAGGACGGCGTTAAAGTTCCCGCGATTGCGGAGCTTAGGGAAGCGAAACCTACGATTGACCTCGGCGCGATTGCAAAAGGTTACGCTGTTGGAAAAGTCGGTGAGTTAGCGGAGAGTTTGGACTTAATCGGAACAATCTCAATCGGCGGCAGTGTCTGGACCTCGGAGAATATGCCGTCCGGCAAAACTAATTGGACGCTTGCGATTCAGAACCCCGACGGAGGAATTTACCAAACTATTGAGGTTCCTCCGGGAATGTGCGCCTCGACCTCCGGCGACTACGAGCGTTACTACGAAGTAGACGGAACGCGTTATCACCACATAATCGACCCTCGAACTCTGTACCCGTCGCGACAGCGAAACGGCGACGGAAAGTTGGTGCGCTCCGTGACGATATTATGCCGCGACTCACTTACCGCAGATTTCCTGTCAACCGCGGAATTTGTACAGCGCGACGAGGATTTACTAACTATTTACGATGCTGAAGCGATTTGGATTTACGAAAGCTGATATTGCTCTGATTCTGCTCCTGCTGTCTATCGCGGGAGTAGGTTTTGTTATGCCGGTTTTTCGCGCCCGCGCTCCGGCGCTTAGTGTCGTTATCCGCGTAGACGGCGAGGTTTACAGGCAACTTCCGTTGTACGCCGACCCTTACGATGCGGTTGAAATTGACATTGACGGTCACAACACGCTGATTATTAGCGGCGGAGAGGTCTATATGGCTCACGCGGATTGCCCCGACAAACTGTGCGTTAAGCAAGGCGTGATAAGCCGCAACGGTGAGCGCATTGTCTGTCTGCCAAACCAAATAAGCGCGGCGATAGAGTAATAGACGCGGTACACCGTATTATTTCGACGCAATACAAGAAAGGCAAAGATAGTATGACGACTAAGCGAGTTGCGCTGGGCGGGTTATTACTCGCGCTCGCGCTCATCGTAAGTTGGGCTGAGAGCTTAATCCCGCCGCCGATTCCCGCCGTTCCGGGAATAAAGCTCGGACTGGCTAACGTAATCGTACTTGTCGTGATGTACCGATTCGGCGCGAAACTCGCTCTGCCGCTGAACGCCGCGAGAGTGCTGCTTGCTGGGTTTATTTTTACCGGTTTATGGGGAATGGCGTACTCAATGTCCGGAGCAATGGTCAGCTTCGCCGTAATGTACGCTCTGAAACGCTCCGGAAAGTTTTCGGTGTTAGGCGTCAGCGCGGCGGGAGGAGTATTCCACAATTTGGCTCAACTTATATTAGCGGCGGCGGCGTTGGGCGACGCCCGACTGATGTACTATTACCCCGTACTGATTCTTTCCGGATTGATTTGCGGAGCAATAACCGGACTTG
>JAISKY010000191.1 GCA_031260745.1 Oscillospiraceae bacterium | reverse complement strand
TTTCGCGACGACCGGAAGAATTGTATACAGCTTGTCCCTCAACTTGCTCCGGTACCCGCCGCAAGCCTCGGATACTGTTTCCAACGGGTCAAACTCCGGCGCGGCGGCGCAATTCCAGTAAATATCAGCTTTAGTGAACAGCCCTATTGCGTTTATGGGAGACGAGTTATCATTTTCGCCCTTGAACGCGCTTAATACCTCCGCGTCTTTGCCGTTTACCGCCCGCGAAAACGCGTAAATAATCGCTTCCGCCTGCGACGCGTTTTCGGACGTGATTTTATCCGCTTCCTCAGACAACCGCTGACCCAAAAAGTCCCGCGTATTCTTTGACGCTTTATCGGTAGTCGATTCAAGTCCGGGAGTGTCGATAAGCTCCATTGTTTTGAGTATCTCGTTTGGATAGCGAATGATAATATGTTTCACATCGTCTAACCTATGCTTTTCCTCGCCCATAGGGCGAACCGTCCACTTTTCCAGGTCGGAAAACGGCGCGTCCCGAGCGGAACCGTCGGAAAACACAACCGTCAGACCGGGAGTATCTCCGTATTTGAACCAACTTACCGTATACGTGGCTTCCAAAGTGTTTGTATACAGAATTTTCTCCTTTAGTAGCGCGTTCATCAGAGTGGATTTGCCGGCTTTCATCACGCCTATGACCGCGACGCGCAGCGGCTCGGTAAGCCGCGCCTGAACGTCGCCGATTTCCGTCAAAAGCGGAGCGAACTCCGGTTCGTTCGCGGCGGTAAGCATATTTTTTACATTCGTCAGTAACTTGTTTACGTTCGCGGATAATTGCATATTTTATTCTCCTTTGCGCGAAATTTAATTTTATTTAGATGATTATTGATACTCCCGAAGCACTTTTACCGCGACTTCCAGTAAGTCCGCCGCCGCTTGTTGAAGATACGAAGCATATATTTTATGCTCCTGTCCTGAAGCTGTTGTAATATAAATATAATTAGATATGTCCGCAAACCGAACTCCGGTAATATCGCTTAACAGGATTCTTTCTGCAGATTCCCACAGATTCTTATATATAACACTTTGCGATGTTACTGTATAACCATTTTTCCAGTTCTGCCCGCCCGTATTATCGTATTGTAATATCGGGAATTTGAATTTTGCGTAATAACTGGAAAAAGCGCTTGTACTGCTATATTCAAACGCAAAACGGTATCGAGTACTTTTTAATCCGCCCCACTGGTAGAAAATTTTACGGCTAACTTCTTGCGCGTCCTCCCACGTCGGTATTTTGCCAATTTTTTCAAGCAACTCCTGCGCGTTTACGTGACCTTGCTTTGCGGATTTTGTGAGCCATTCGACAGCCTTGCGATAGTCTTGTTGTACACCTTGACCGCTATAATAACTCTCCCCTAACATATATTGAGCGTGGGATAACCCTTGCTCCGCGGATTTTTTGTGCCATTCGATTCCTTTGCGGTAGTCTTGCGTCACACCTAAACCGAGTTGATAGCAAATGCCTAAATAAAGCTGAGCTTCTGCGTGACCTCGCTCCGCTGCCTTACTGTACCATACAAATGCTTGTTTATAGTCTTTCTCACCATGAAAATGTTCAGCGCGCGCAAACTGCTCGTCGGCGCTTTCTTCAGCCGGTTTTAGCCGGTCAAGCCGCATTTGCGCGTTCGCATTACCTTGCGCGGCGGCTTTTTTGTACCATTCCGTCGCCGCGTCGGAATCGCGGCCGACGCCGTTTCCGTTTTCATAGCAAAGCCCAAGATTATACTGCGCGGTTGGATTTCCTTGCGCGGCGGCTTTCGTGAACCACTTAAACGCCTCTGACTTGTCCGGTTTTACTCCCTGACCGTTTATGTAGCGAACCCCTAAATTTGACTGAGCTTCCGCGTCGCCGGACTCCGCGCGTAAAAGCAATACCGACAGCGAATTATCTGAATCGGGTTGCGGGTTTGATTTGGATTCGGACTTCTGTCCCAAATTACCGCCGTATATTTCCTTTAACACCGCGCCCATACACACGGCTAACTCCGGGTCGGCGGTTTTCAGCGCGGTCTTGCCTATTATTCGCTCAACGCGCGTCGTAACGAGCGGAATCCGCGAACTTCCGCCTACAAGCAGTACGCGGTCAATCGTCGCCGGAGTTAAGCCCGCGTTTTTTGCGATTTTCTCAATCAGCTCGCAGCTTCTGGCGATATACGAAGAAATCAGCTCGTCATAGCGCTCCCGCGTAATTGTGTGTTCCAGATAGCCGTTATGATGGTTGACGCTGACATACGCCGATGTATCGTCTGTTAGGGCAAGCTTCGCGTCCACCGCCTTGCCGTTCAGTTCCACGACGAACCGATTATCGGACAAATATTCGGTTAAATCGTTTCCCTTTGAAAACTCGGCGGTAATCTCGCCGAATAACTCCCGGTCAAAGTCGATACCGCCCAGGTTCATATCGCCCAACGGTTCGGTCAACAGGCGCACTCCGTTCTCCGTAGTTACCGCGAGCGTCAGGTCAAGTGTTCCGCCGCCTAAATCGTATACCAACAGCGTTTCACCGTTCTTAGGCTTGTGGTCGGCGAAAAAACTCAACGCCGCCGCCGTCGGTTCGTCAATGAACTCAATGTTCATAAGTCCGGCGTAATTCGCGGACTTTTTGAGCAGTAACCTTTTGCTCTCCGAGTACCCGACCGGGTGCGTTATGTACGCTTTGTCTACTTTCGCGCCGGTGGATTTCTCCACGCTGTCCTTGAAGTAACGGAAATATTCGGTGTAAATCTCGTCGGGCGTAACGTTTCGACCGCCGAGCGGATACGGTTTGTCCGTACCGAAATCGCGCTTGAAATTGTCCTTGAACCGTGACGAGTCAACCTGGATATTCCGTACCGCCGCTTGCCCGATTAAGAGCGTGCCGTCGTTTTTTACGAACACTGCGCTGGGTACGGAGTAGTTTTGCGATGCGCCCGGTTTTACTTTTTCAGCCTTTCCGTCCTTTAGGTAGGCTACGCTGGAAAAACTTGTGCCGATGTCAATGCCGATAATCATAGTCTGTTCTCCCTGATATAATGTTATTAAAAATATTATAAAATCATATGCGCGCAATTCAATGGAAGAGCGCTATTGTCCGGATTTTGCGTATTTCTCAAAATAGTCCGAAACTTCGGTTAGACTACGCTTGCTGATGTCCGCTGTTTTGCCGGAAAACATAATAAATTGCCGAGCGGTTTTGTCGATACGCCTCACATTCGCTAAGTTAACTAGGAAACTTTGGTGGCATCGAATGAAGTTAGGCGCCGTTATTGATTTCATCACGTCGTCTATTTTAGCGTTAAACTCATAGATTTTGGTATCTGCGCTTGTATGCAAATAAACCTTTCGGTTTGAACTCTCGAAACAGTCAATTTGCTCGTATGGAATCCGCTCAATCTCGTCACGGTTTCGTATTAGAAAGTGATGGTTATGCTTTTGCTGTTCCTTATACAGCGAGTAAATCGTCCGCATTAAGTCCGTCTGCTGCGCGGAATATGATATTGCCGCGGACGGTCTGAACATAAGCAGATTACTAAGCGTTTCATAATCTCCGCCCATATATGCTATCGTCGTTTTGGAATCCTGCTTGAAAACAGCTTCGGTTAGCTTTATGGCAACATTCTCATCGTCCATATTGAGTAAGGCAATATTATAATTATACGGAATTTTCGCAATCCTTTTCAACGAGTCCTCAAAAGAAAAACATACTTCAAGTTCGTAGCTGGTCTTTATATGACTGAATAGTGATTTAATCGCCGCCCTAACTATCTCCGC